>CBFGMW010000586.1:0-2066 GCA_965649925.1 uncultured Fluviicola sp. | reverse complement strand
CGTGTGCATATTTATTACTTCGGCACTGATTCCTTTTGCAGCCAATTCCTGTGCAGCCAGGATCGATTGCCAAACCAAATGTCCGCAGGCAATAATAGTTACGTCTGTACCTTCGATCAACACGTCAGCTTTACCGATTACGAACTTCGCATCCGGCTTAACGAAAATCGGAACTACAGGTCTTCCGAAACGTAGGTAAACCGGACCTTCATGAGCAGCAATTGCTTTGGTTGCTTGTTTTGTCTGATTGAAATCGGCAGGGACAATTACGGTCATATTCGGCAACATACGCATCATTCCGATATCTTCTAATATTTGATGGGTAGCACCGTCTTCACCCAGTGTGATACCGGCGTGAGAAGCGCAAATCTTTACATTCTTGTGAGAATAAGCCACAGATTGACGGATTTGATCATAAACCCGGCCAGTTGAAAAATTAGCAAATGTTCCTGTGTAAGGAATTTTACCGCCAATTGTCATTCCGGCTGCCATTCCGATCATATTTGCCTCTGCAATTCCAACCTGAAAAAAACGCTCAGGAAAACTTTTTTGGAAAGCATCCATTTTCAACGAACCGGTTAAATCAGCACAGAGTCCAACTACATTTTCGTTTTCCTGTCCAATCTCCAATAGTCCTTCTCCAAATCCGGAGCGCGTGTCTTTTTTTCCTAAAATTTCAAATTCCATTTCTTTATGTATTGACTGTAGTTGTTTTATTCGAGTAAATTCTAAAGTTCTTTTGGGTCGTGTAAGAGGTAGACTTCAAATGCTTTTGACGATAAATCAAAGTATAATTTCCAGGTTGTAGGTTCAAAGATCCCTTAGCCACATCGTTTTCCAGGTTGCTAACCCATTCAAGATCTCCATTGTCCTTAACCAAAAAGATCTGTCCGGAAATTTGTTTGCTTCCGGTAAAAGTGAATTTTCCGGGAGCCAAAATCTCAATCAGTGCAAGATCATCCTGTTCCACAGTTACCGTTTGATAGATTCGGGGGAGGGTAAGAATTTCCACATCGTATTTTCCCACAAGATATTTATCTGTTTCATTGATTTTCTGGGTATTCAGTGTTTTCTGATTTCCGCTCTGCATAATCCGGATGTCAATATTGTACATGATGGTTGCGTTCGAAAGATGAACTTTAATGTCACCTTGCGGACAATTAACCTGAATGGTGTTATGAATGCCTTTTTTGAGTGTGACATTTTTGAGTTCTACCAGCGGAATGGTATTCACAACCAAATCATAAGTCGTACCCGGATCCATGATCAATGTATCCGGATTACCCCATTTATTGATCGTATGTTCGAAAGTGTACTTCAGTTCGCGTGTTCCGGCTTTATAACAAAGTACAGTTACGTCTGTTTCAGTCGGATTTTTGTAAATATCATTTAAGTTGATCTGAACCGTAGTATTTGAAATAGCCTTTCCGAGAACTGTTTTCAAAACGCGGTTAAAGGCATCTTTGTTTTCGGCTTCGGAATAATATCCGATACATTTGAATTGGTCCAGATAGGAGAGATCGAGTCCAAGACCTATGACGAATGGTGTAATATTTACACCTTTTTCGTGTAGTTTGGCGGCCATAACACACGGATCATTATCACAAGCTTCTAAACCGTCTGTTATAAGAATTATAACGTTTCGCGATTTGTTATCCGGAAAATCACCAGCTGCAGCTTCCAGGGAACGTGCAATTGGGGTTGTCCCTTTTGCAGAAAGAGTTCTGATTCGCGTTTTTACTGCATCGTAATTGTTTGCAGAGAAAGGAATTTCCAGTTTGGTATCATTACAATCCTGGTAGGTTGCCGTTATCGGACTCTGATGTCCGTATACACGAAGTGCAATTTCCAGGTTTTCTGTACCGGAAATACTGTCAAGCGCTTTGATTAAGATGTCTTTGGCAACTTGAATACGTGTTTCGGCTCCCCATTTTGCATTCATGGAGTTTGATGCATCAAGAATAAACAATACGCGTGTAAGTTGTTCCTGGGCTGAGCTTTGAATGCTCAAACCCAAAAAGAACAAAACGAGTAATATTCCTGATAATTTCATCTAGTAATCGCCT
>CBFGMW010000585.1:0-2075 GCA_965649925.1 uncultured Fluviicola sp. | reverse complement strand
CTCGCTCTTGAAAAAGTTCCTGATCTGATTATTTGCGATATTATGATGCCGGTTCTTGACGGACATGGTGTGTTGCACATGCTCTCCAAAAATGATGCTACGGCAGGTATACCGTTTATTTTTCTTACCGCCAGGGCAGAACGAAGTGATATGCGTAAAGGCATGGAACTGGGGGCAGATGATTATCTAACAAAACCTTTTGATGATTTGGAATTGCTGAATGCGATCGAAGTACGTTTGAAAAAGAATGAAATTCTAAAAAAGGAATTCACTAAAAGCCTGAGTGGAGTTAATGACTTCTTAAATGAAGCACGGGGAATTGATTCGTTGAAACAACTTTCGGAAGACAGAGAAATTCGACGTGTAAATAAAAAAGAGGAAATTTTCAGAGAAGGCAGCTATCCGAAAGGGGTTTATTTCATCAGCAAAGGTAAAATCAAGGTTTTTCAGAAAAATTCCCAGGGAAAGGAATTGATTACTTCCTTACTTAAAGAAGGTGATTTTTTTGGATTTCTTTCATTGATGAATGATGAACCTTACCACCATTCTGCAGTGGCTATGGAAAACACTGATATTTATATGATTCCTAAAGACGATTTCTTTGCTCTGCTTTACAAAAATGCAGATGTTGCAAAGAAATTCATTGAATTACTCTCGAATAATGTCAAGGAAAGTGAACAGCATTTATTGAGCCTGGCTTATCATTCGGTTCGGAAACGCCTGGCAGAAACCCTGGTTAATTTGTCGGATAAGTACAAAGAGAATAATCAACAGGAGTTCAGCATGAAAGTATCACGCGAAGATTTGGCCAACCTCGTTGGTACTGCAATCGAAACGGTCATTCGTACCTTGAGCGATTTCAAAGAGGAGAATTTTATTGCTATTTCAGGAAGTAACATTACCATTTTGGACTATAACAAACTGAAAATGCTGAAGAATTGAGATAAATCCGAACATCAAAATTTGCTTTTGCAAATCGTAACCAAATCAGGACTCTCGGGCTTATTAATTCAACCAATCTTTAAATCTGCTTAGTGAAAAGTCTTTTATTCCTGGTGTTTCTTCTTGTTTCGTTTTCCTTTCTGGCACAGGAGAATGAATGTGTGACCATAATCGACAAGTCTGATGAGAATATCATTTTGTTTGACGATTCCAATCCGCTAAGTTTCGTTCGGGTAGTTGATCAAAGCAGGTTCAAGCTGGAACCGATGTCGCGAAAAACATTTGAAAAGATCTCCCTATTAAGTTCAATATCTAATTTCTCATTCAATTTAGGTCTGCAGTCTGATGTTCCATACCAAAACTCCGAAGGTGAAGACAGTATGATGGTTTTCAATGGAATTCTTCACTATGTATACCCTGCGGCTGATACATTTCACTACGATTTGTCGAATATTTCCCGGTTAATCGTCCATGAAGCATTGATTACAGATTCAGCGTCTAAAACAAGCAGTTATCAAATCGGAACAATTGATTTTGCAAAGCGTTTTCCGGGATCGGATCACTATTTCATCACGGCCTCGCTGGATTACCAGGCATTCCTGAAATACAAAAAATATCAGATAGACATGGAACAAACATGGAATGAGGTGTTTTCAGGAAATACTTCCCGGGAAGAAGCACTTCGGGTAATGAAATTAATTGCAGAATCGAACCAGCACACGAAACCGGGAGAAAAATCGGATACCCGGCTGAAAGTACTGGAATGTGAAGGGATTCATGATTATATGGGCGACGAACCTCCGAATTTGACCTATCGCGCCAACTCATCTAATTTGAAGTATAATGCCAGTTTTATTTGTCCGAACCTGTATACATTGACACACGAACTCGATTCAAACCATCTTTTTTATAAAATAAAAACTGATCATTCACGACCTATTTCAGATATTGGCTGTGGTGATACCCTGATTAACAATATGCGCTTCTACAAGTATCCGGAATACTACTGGGTTATGACCGATTCCGTTAAAACCGTTTTCGCATACAAAGCGAAGAATTTGTCAGCTGAAAAACTGGAATTGGAATCGGTTAGCTTTATTGGTCAAATCGACGACGAACCGTGTTTACTGATG
>CBFGMW010000584.1:0-2092 GCA_965649925.1 uncultured Fluviicola sp. | reverse complement strand
TAGACTATCACAATACTAATAACGTTGAACAAGGGTTAGTAACCGTTTATTCAGGCGGCTCTACAGTTGACAATCCTTATGGACAAATGAACAAACAGGATCCGGGTTCTGTAAAATGGAAAAAAATCTATTTCGACATGAAAGAAATTGTTTCCTATTACACATCCTCATCGGGTTACAAACCTTATTTGAAATCTGTTATCCAGGAAGCAACGGGCTCTGCCGACATTTACATTGACAACATTCGTTTAGTACACTTCTGATTACATGCGCGGAATTTTTACGCTTCTTTTCGTTTTCTTTGATTTCCTTGTAGCTTCAATAGCCTGGGGGTTCTTTTATTTCTTTCGCAAGACAGTTATTGAAGAAGTTCCCTTTGAATTGAATGCTACTTTTTGGAAAGGAACCATCATTGTTGCGATTGTTTGGGTGATTTTCTACACTATTCAGGGAACATATATAGATGTCCGCAGGTTGTACCGCTTGCGTATATTAAGCTACACCTTGTTCTCTTCGATCTTCGGCTGTATAATTCTATTCTTTGTTCTGCTCATTGATGATCAGGTTCAAACGTACAAAGATTATTACCAGGCATTACTGACTCTTGTTGGTACTCATTTTGTTCTAACCATTTTCACACGGCTGATCCTCACAAGTATTGTCGTAAGACGAATTCATACCAATAAAGACGGGTTTAGAACTTTACTCATCGGAGGTTCAGACAAAGCAGTATCTATTTACAACGAAGTTCAGCAGCTTTCTCACAGCAGTGGAAACCAGTTTGTCGGGTATGTAAACATTAATGGTGTAGATCGGTTACTTGAAGACAAATTACCCTACCTGGGGCATGTTGACAACCTGGAGAACATTCTCCAGGAACACGAGATTGAAGAAGTAATTATTGCTCTTGAAAGTACCGAACACGAAAAATTAAAAACAATCATCAGCAAAATCAATCACCACCACATTGTCATAAAAATTGCTCCGGACCTTTTCGATATTCTGGCGGGATCAGTGAAACTGAACAATATTTTCGGTGCCTTGCTTATGGAGGTAAATGAAGAGGTTATGCCCCCATGGCAGCGATTCATGAAACGGTTTATGGATGTATGCCTTTCACTGATCGCAATCATTCTTCTCATTCCTTTTTATATCATTTTCGCCATTTGTGTAAAGCTTTCGTCTAAAGGTCCAATTCTATTTCTCCAGGAACGAATAGGTTTAAACGGGAAATCATTCAAGATCATCAAGTTCAGGACTATGTTCGTGGATGCAGAGAAGCTCGGTCCGCAGCTTTCCAGCTCGAACGATCCGCGGATTACGCCAATCGGCCGGTTCATGCGCAAAGTACGGATCGATGAATTGCCCCAATTTTTCAATGTTCTGATCGGCGATATGTCGCTTGTTGGGCCAAGACCTGAACGTCAGTTTTTCATTGATCAAATCGTAAAAATTGAACCGCAGTTCATGGAGTTAACGAAAGTTCGTCCCGGAATTACATCCTGGGGACAAGTGAAATACGGTTACGCGGAAAACGTAGACCAAATGGTGCAGCGTATGAAATTCGACCTGCTTTATCTTAAGAACAGGACTATTGCACTCGACATCAAGATCATGCTTTATACGCTGATTATTGTTGTGAAAGGGAAAGGGAAATAGCTTCGACTTCGCTCAGCTACCTTCACTTTCCCAAAGTACTGGCGACTCACTCAGTCACCCTATTTAATTGAGATTGGAAAATCGAATAATTGACAAAGACATTCAGCCTTTTCAATTCTTTTTAAAGACTGCTATTGCCTCAATATGGCTTGTATGCGGAAATTGGTCAACCAAACTTACTTTTGTCATTTGATAACCGTTCTGCTGCAATGTATCTGCATCCCGTGCCTGAGTAGCCGGATTACATGAAATATAAACGATTGAAGCGGCATCCAGTGCAATTACTTTTAGCAATGTTTTCGGAGCAATTCCTGCTCGGGGCGGATCCAGGATAATTGTATCGATCTTACCTGCAAATTCAGGGTGGTGCTGCAGGAATTTTCCTACATCTGAAGCATAGAACTGAACATGGTTCAATCCGTTGTTCTTTGCA
>CBFGMW010000583.1:0-2098 GCA_965649925.1 uncultured Fluviicola sp. | reverse complement strand
ACCTGGAATTGCTCACAGAAATGGTCCCTCATAATTATCACCAGATCGGAGTTTTTAAAGACGGAGAATGCATTGCCGTCAGCGGTTATTGGATCGGTAGAAAACTGTGGTGCGGTTTATACCTTGAGCTCGACAATGTGGTAGTTCGGAAATCGGCGCAGGGAACCGGTGCAGGAAAACTAATGGAAGACTATTTACGCATCAGGGCAGAAGAAATGAAATGTCACATCATGGTTTTAGATGCTTACACTTCCAATTTCAAGGCTCATCGTTTTTATTACAATCAGGGTTACGCGCCGAAAGGATTTCATTTTATCAAGGTGCTGGACAAGGATGGGCTGACTTAAAATTTTTCACGAATATGCTCATATTATCTGTCGGCGAAGACAGCACCAAACTTCCAAAAAGTAATTTCGCAAAATTACGTTAGGTGCTATAGAACAAAAGGTTTAGAAAAATCAATCCAATTAACTGGTAATGTTAAGATTAAAACTTCGTTAACCTAACGTAATATTACTTCAGGTAAAGAAAACCAACCCGAAATTTCTCAATCTTCAATGCCTTTTCGTTTCAAACCAATACACTGAATTTATTCTACCGAATACAGAAGTTAGTCACTCCGGTTTTTCACCTGTACAAACTATTGATTTCCCAGCTTTAATTAAGAACCGGAAAAGCTGTATCTTTCTGCCTCTAAAACTATATAATGAAAAAAACTCTCCTTTTCCAACGAAGCGTCAGCTATGGCGGACTGCTTCTATCATTCCTCCTCCCTTCCGTTTTATTTGCCCAGAAAGAAATTCACCCTTGTGCAGATTCTAAGATCCACAAAGGCCCGCATGCAAAAAGCAATACATTTTCCATTGCTCAAATTGCAGAAACAGAACGTTACGATGTTCATTACTACTTCCTGGATCTGAATATGACCAACACGGCAACAACTTTGTCAGGAAGCGCCGAAATTCACGCCCACGCCAGAGAAAATCTCGATTCTGCCTTATTGGAATTTTACCCGACTTTTACAATTTCCAATCTTACGGTAGACGGTATTCCCGTAACATACAACAGAACAAATACAGCTTTGAAAGTTCCGGTAAACAAAACTACCGGCGAGAACTTCGTGATTAAGGTCAGTTACAATGGAACTCCTCCAACTGCTGTTTCCAATCCGCTTGGCGGCGGTGGAATGACCAACGACAATTCTCCTTCATGGGGAAATCAGGTAACGTGGTCGTTGTCCGAATCTTTTGTTGCCTACGAGTGGTTTCCAGTAAAACAATCGTTAACCGACAAAGCCGACAGTTCTGCAGTTTGGTTAACAGTTCCGAATGCTTGTAAAGGTGGATCGAACGGTGTTCTGGAGCAGGTTGTTGATTTAGGAAACGGAACACATCGTTTTGAATGGCGCAACAACCACAAGATTGATTATTACCTGATTTCAGTAGCAGTTGCAGAATACGTCGAATACAACGTGGTTGCAAATCCAGTTGGTTCGGGGCCCGTTACCATTCAGAATTTCATTTATAACAATCCGGGAACGCTGCCAAATTTCCAGGACGATATTGACGAAACAGTTGATTTCCTTGAACTTTATGCTGTTCAATTCGGCCCTTATCCCTTTGCAGATCAGAAATACGGACATTGCATGGCCCCAATCAGCGGTGGAATGGAACATCAAACCATGACAACACAAGGTTATTTCAATGCAGGGCTGACTTCTCACGAATTAGCGCACCAATGGTTCGGTGATCATGTAACCTGCGAATCGTGGGCGGATATCTGGGTAAACGAAGGGTTTGCTTCTTACGCTGAGTATTTAATGCTCGAAGAACTGTATCCCGGCGATGAAGACAATGATATGTTAGATCGTCACACAGACATTATGTCGCAAACAGGCGGATCAGTATGGGTGGAAGATTCGTTGGATGACGGAGCTATTTTTTCAAGCAGATTAGTCTATAACAAAGGAGCTGCAATTATTCACACCCTGCGCTTTTTAATGGATAACGACAGTTTGTTCTTCCAAACATTACAGGATTACCAGGAAATTTACTCGGATTCAACCGCTTCAGGGATAGACTTCATTGAAGTAGCAGAA
>CBFGMW010000582.1:0-2103 GCA_965649925.1 uncultured Fluviicola sp. | reverse complement strand
AAACGGTAAAACAAGTATTAGTCGATTCAATTTCATATAAAGCGTAATTTAAGAATAAAGCCTTGCGACACTTCAAAAGTAAGCGTTAAACCCTAACGAACTTTCGCGCTGCACAATTTGTAAGGAAAATTACTGCAAAAAAAATCCCGGTCACTAATGAAGTAGAAGTGCCGGGATTTCTATTAAAAAAAGGAATTCTTAGTTTTTGCAAAGGCGTTCAACGGATAGTTCGCCGTTTGATCCTAAAACTTTTACTAAGTAAACTCCCGAATTCAGGTTCTCAATATTTAATTCGGCAGTATTTAATCCATTCACTTCCATGTTCAATACTTCCTGTCCGGAAAGCGTGTACACTGCAATTGAACTAATTTGCGTATCTGTACTGATTGTAACATTTGAATTAGCAGGATTCGGGAACATGATCAAATTCGACAATGTATTGTTTTCCAATCCAAGGTTATCTGGAACTTCAGCGTAGTAAGCGGATTGTGTTGTGCCGGATGAAGACGAAGTTGTAGACACATTTGCCAATTCATGATGAACTCCGGCTTTATACCAGTTGTAAGCAGTAACGGTACTGTTAATTGTACCCATTGAATAAGTATCAACAATTGTTTGAACCGACTCCAATCTGACAACATTTGTAAATGTTCCTTCCGGAGTTATCAATGTTCCGTAACCGGAGAATTGAGTGTGCGTTGAAATAGTTCTGCTGAAATTAAATCCGCTCGTTGTAAATGTACAAGCTGAAGGATCCGTGTAATTTGTTGTACTTGTGGTAGGGAATTGAAGATATGTTGTAGGGTTCGAATAGGTAAAAGTGACTCCGGGAATCTCCATACCCACAACTTCCATAATTGAACTGTTCAGGTTATAGTAAATTGTTCCACCGTTCGATTGAGTCAATTTCACATTGGACGATGGAAATGTTCCTCCTGAATTCGCTGTAACGTCTACTCCAATTGTACTTTGGGGCGACATAGACGAAAAATCCCAGGTAACACCGGTTCCCGAAGCACCCGGGCTTATATACGCCGTTTGGTAATAATTGAAACTTTCACCAACCTGGTAACCAATGTCGGTACTTGATAAACTTTGGGAGAATGATGCACCTGAAACAAGTAGAAGTGCTGCAAATAGGTAATTTTTCTTCATAATCTGACTATTATTAATATTTACAGTTAATGTCAGTAAACCATGAAGGTAAACACCACACAAAAAAACAATGTTTCTTATTGATTGTGAATCACTGAGGCCGATGACTGAGCCGTAGGCATAATCACCAGATCATTAATCGTAACATGTTTCGGCCTGGTACAAACATAAAATATCGCATCTGCAATATCCATTGCCACGAGCGGATCAAATCCATCGTAAACACCGGTTGCAACTGTCTCATCTCCTTTAAATCGAACCAGCGAGAATTCAGTTTCAGCAGCTCCGGGAGCAATATTGGTTACTTTTATATTGTCTGCCACCAAATCCATACGCATTGATCGGGAAAGTGCATCAACAGCGTGTTTCGTAGCGCAATAGACATTTCCTCCAGGATAAACTTCTTTTCCGGCAATGCTTCCCAGATTCACAATGTGCCCGGACCCGTTTTTCTTCAAGATAGGAGCCACAACACGCGTTACATAAAGCAATCCTTTGATATTCGTGTCTACCATTCTGTCCCAATCATCTAAAACCCCGGTATCGATTGGTCCACGACCAACTGCTAATCCGGCATTGTTCACTAAAACTCCCAGATTGTTTTTCACCTCGTCACGCAAAGAATCGATAGCTGCCTGAACTTCCAGTGCATTCCGTACATCAAAACACAAGGTAATTACGTCAACAGAGTCAGATTCCAATTTTTCTTTCAGAGCATTCAATCGGTCTTCTCTTCTACCGGTTAATATTAAACTCCAGCCCTGCGCGGCAAAAAGTTCTGCGGTTGCTTCTCCGAAACCGGCTGTTGCTCCGGTTATCAATATGTATTTTTTCATGTTTTTTGAATACTTCTTTTTCCTAAACAGGCTATTAATATCAATGCCAGATATGCGGGCATACGATAACGCACCAACGCTCCCATAACGGGAGTAACCCAACCAACCAGCA
>CBFGMW010000581.1:0-2106 GCA_965649925.1 uncultured Fluviicola sp. | reverse complement strand
TGATTTGGCACTGAATTCGGTACAGGGAATTGGGAAATCTGCTTCAGGTGACGGCATGTACAAATTGGTGCTTCCGTATGGAAACAACTTTTCTATTAATGCCCAATTAGCTGGGTTTTATGGAGAATCGATTCATTTGGATTTACAAGACAAAGGCGAATTCACAACTGTCAAACATGATATTTTCCTGAAGCCGATGAAGTTGGAAACGGTCATTCGCCTGAACAACGTTTTCTTTGAAACCGGCAAATGGGAATTGCTGCCGGAATCTAAAACCGAGCTGGACGGCCTGGTGAAAATTCTGACTCAAAACCCAACAATGAAAATTGAATTGAGAGGTCACACCGACAATGTTGGAAACGACGAAACAAACATGACTTTATCTGAAAACAGGGCAAAATCGGTTATGACCTATCTTACTGAACAGGGAATTCCGGCAGACAGAATGACTTCGAAAGGTTTCGGAGAAACCAAGCCTGTTACAACGAATGAAACCGTTGAAGGAAGACAACAGAATAGACGCGTAGAATTTATAATACAAATCCTTTAAAAACTCCAATTTATCTATGCGGAAGACTGTTCACTCATGGTGAACAGTCTTTTTTTTTGCCAAATAACTGATCAGGAAAGGAAATTCCGATGTATAGATACAAGGAACCATGATATTGCCACGAATGCACAAATTGAATATCACTAATAACATATAAAAATTGTCTCGCCATGGCGAGACAAAATTCGTGCATTCGTGGCAATTATTACGCTAGATGCAGTTTATATAACTGAAAATCAAAGTGCCATCCGAATTATTCAATAATCCGATGTTTTTGGGCTTTTTGGATCGCTTCCATTTTCGAGTGAACCTGTAATTTCACGTAAATATTCTCGATATGTTTGCGAACCGTTGTTGGCGCAATAAACAAGCTTTCTGCAATTTGTTTGTAGCCAAATCCTTTGCTTAAATGTGTAAGCACATCTATTTCGCGCGCTGAAAGGTTGATGTCTTCTTTGATAGAAACATCGTTTACATTCAACGGATTCCGAAGAAGTTTTAACGCTTTCAAAGCAATTCCTGTCGACATGGAAGCTCCGCCAGCCACAATATCCAGAATACTTGTATGCAAAATCTGCGGCTTTTCGTCTTTCAATAAATATCCGTTTGCTCCGGCCTGAATAGCTTTGAAAATATGTTCTTCATCATCCAAAACCGTAAGCATCATCACTTTGCATTTGGGAAAACGCTGATTCACTATTTCAGTAGCTTCAATTCCGTCCACAAACGGCATTTGAATATCCATCAAAATCACATCGATGTTTGAATCTTTTTCCAGATTCTCAATGAGCTGTTTTCCGTTCGAAGCATGAAATTTACAAATCAGATCCTTCGGAAAAAGCGATATCTTATCCAAAATACTTTTTGCAAGAAATGGGTTATCTTCGGCTAGCGCGATGCGTATCATAAAGTCATTTTTTAATCGATTTCACAAAAATCGGAGAATTGAGTCATTCATTCAATACGACATCTGCCCCAGAATGCAGGTAATAGTTGTTCCTTTACCAATTTCAGAAACAATTTCAAAACTTGCGTTCATTTGGCTGCTTCTGTGTTGCATGTTCAGCAATCCATTTCCCGAAGAAGTGTTTTCCACATCGAAACCTTTGCCGTTATCCGTTATCCTGAACCTCAATTTGCTTTCGAATTCGTCAATGAAAATCTCAACTTTGGTAGCACCGGAATATTTCAAACTATTTTGCAAAGCTTCCTGGACAATTCGGAATAAATTGAGCATTTCAGTAGCTTTCAACTCCCAATTTCCATCAACTGCATATTGAATTTCAATTGGAATTGGAATTCTCGTTCGTAAATCCTCTAATTTATGAATCAACGTTTCCAACGTCCCATCCTGGCTGTTCATTGCCCAAATGGTACTTCTTAAATCGTTCATGGTTTCCCGCCCAAACTCAGAAATATTTTTAATTGAACTGTTTACCGGATCGTTTTCCGGGGTAACATAGGTCAAATTGTCCATAGAACTGATCATATAAGTGATTTGTGAACCGATATTGTCGTGTAATGCGCGAGCAGTGGTTTGGTTGATGGGAGCTGCT
>CBFGMW010000580.1:0-2109 GCA_965649925.1 uncultured Fluviicola sp. | reverse complement strand
ATTAACCATACACTCTACCCTATTCTGAACGCATACATTTACAACGGTGTGAAGAAACCAATGCCCTACAAGAAAATTGAAGGCCTGGAATTGTTAGATAAAGTGATTGAAATTGATCAAAGTCCGATCGGGAGAACACCACGCAGCAATCCTGCAACTTACACGAACGTTTTTACAGAAATCAGAACTTTGTTCGCATCGCTTCCTGAAGCGCAGATTCGCGGATATAAAGCGGGTCGTTTTTCATTCAATGTTGCCGGAGGTCGCTGCGACACCTGCGGTGGCGGTGGACTGAAACTGATAGAAATGAACTTCCTTCCCGATGTTTATGTAGAATGTGAAACCTGTAACGGGAAACGCTACAACCGGGAAACCCTGGAAGTTCGTTTCAAAGGAAAAACCATTAACGACGTACTGGAAATGACCATTGAAGATGCAGAACATTTCTTCGAGAGCATTCCGAAAATCCACCGTCCTATTTCAACCATGAATTCGGTTGGTTTGGGCTATATCAAGTTGGGACAGCCATCTACAACACTCAGTGGCGGTGAAGCACAGCGCATTAAACTGTCGACCGAACTTGCAAAAAAAGGAACAGGGAACACCATTTACATTTTAGATGAGCCAAGTACCGGTTTGCATTTCGAAGATATCCGAATGCTCATTGACGTTTTACAGCGTTTGGTAAACGAAGGAAACACCGTTGTGGTTATTGAACACAACCTGGATCTGGTAAAAGTAGCCGATCACATTATTGATGTTGGTCCGGAAGGTGGCCGCGGAGGCGGAAACATTGTCTGTACCGGGACTCCGGAAGATCTAATTAAGAAACATGCGGAAAAATCCTATACGGCTAAGTATCTGAAAATGGAGATTGAGCACATGGAACGATTACAAAAGCAACAGATAAAAGGCCAGAAGGAAAAAGTGTAGTATTCATGCTATTAGACAACGAAGTTAAATCCTCAGACAAAAGCATTCGTCTGGTTTACCACATCATTTTTGGTTTGGGAATTCTTTACGGTGCTTATATTTTTGCGAATTATATCCGCATTGCTACGGAGCTTCAGGAACCAAATTCCTTCTTCCCGAAATATACCGCAGCATATATTTACGGAAGTCAGGCTTTTAAAGGAGCGTTGTTACTTTCAGGATTGACTATTGCTCATTTCGTGCGGTTAATTCATGTTATTACTGCATTGATCTTTCTGATCGCGAGCTTCGCTGTAACCATTTTCGCCGAGCAGCTTTACTTTTTATGGGTGGCCTAGTCCAGATTTAGAAATGATTGAACTAAATCTATACCCCGGAAATTTTAATGTAAAGCGCAACTTACATTGGGCACCAAAGCTGCTGAGTATTCCTGTATTGGTAATCTGGATTTTTCTGGCAGCCAAATTAGGATTAGCAGCACCCTGGTCAGTTTTGTTACTCTTTGGAATCGTGATCCTGAGTCTAAAATATGTCCGCCCCTTAATGCCGGATTGGCCAAAGGAAAAACTATTTACGGGAAAAATATCGTTTGATGAAGATCAAATGATCATTCAGGAAAACGTGAATCAGTACATTTCAAAGGACTCTATAATGGAGTTTGTTCTATTTATTGATTATTACAAAGATTTTTCAATTGGGACAAAAGACCATTCCAGAACCGGAAATTCGATGATTTTCATAAAGAAATCAAATGGAACCACTGCTTTCTTCAAATTTAATGTTGCGAACGAAAAACAATTCAATCATTTAATGAAGCTGATGGTAATTTATAAACACGAACTTCCTTATTTCAAGGAATATAAACCGTTTGAGATTTTTCACATTCTGAAACCGGATTTATCGGACAGAATTATATACGGGAACACGCCGAATACAAATAACACCTGAGATCAATTCCAACTGCTGATCAAAAAATCATACGCTTCCTGAATTTCCTGAAAACGGGTTTCAAGCAATTGTTTTTGTTCCGGCGCTAAAGTATCAAAAACGTGTCCGAAAAGAGAAAACAACTTGTCCGCAGAACCAAATAACAGAAGTGGTGAACGGTTAAACACACCTGGCGAGCAGACAAACTCGTGTGGTGGAGAGACAAACAGGCGTGCGTAACAAAAAAAC
>CBFGMW010000579.1:0-2116 GCA_965649925.1 uncultured Fluviicola sp. | reverse complement strand
AACTCTTTTTATATCGTTGAAAAGACTGTAGATCCAAATCAGAAAGAACCTTGGAAGAAAGGTGAAACACGAAAGCACAAACACCTCTATAAATTCGATTAATCATTTTACTTAACTTCTAGATAGTTGATAATTCTGTCATTGATAATTGATCGAATTTGTAATTCGCCATTAGTAATTAGTAATTTTACCGGAAATTCTCAAAAAAATGTCTGTAATAATTGCTCCCTCTATTCTATCATGCGATTTCGGTAACCTGGAACGCGATTTTGAACTGATCAATCAAAGTGAGGCCGATTGGTTTCATGTGGATGTGATGGACGGCGTTTTTGTACCGAACATCTCTTTTGGATTCCCTGTGATTTCGGCTTTAAAGAAAGTAGCTAAGAAAACAATCGATTGTCACATTATGATTGTGAATCCGGATCAATATATTGCAGATTTCGCAAAAGCCGGCGTTGACATTCTGACTGTTCATTACGAAGCTTGTACTCATTTGCACAGAACAATTGCTGCTATTAAAGAAGCTGGCATGAAAGCAGGTGTTGCTTTGAATCCACATACTCCGGTATCTGCCCTGGAAAACGTAATTGCCGATTTGGATCTGGTTTTGATTATGTCAGTAAATCCGGGATTCGGCGGACAGAAATTCATTCACGGGGCAATTGACAAAGTACGTCAAACAAAACAATTGATCTCTGAAAAAGGATCTTCTGCAATCATTGAAGTGGATGGCGGCGTGAACCTGGAAACGGGCAAATTATTGGTTGAAGCAGGCGCACAAGCCTTGGTTGCAGGGAGCTTCGTGTTTGGAAGTGCTGATCCGAAAGCTACTATTTCTGCGTTGAAACAATTGTAAATGCTCGATTTCTTTCAACAGCGCTTTTCATACATTCACCAGTTGAATCTGAGCTGTATTTTTCATCTCACGAAGGATGATCAGGATATTCCATGGGATTTGAAAGCTGTGATTTCGAAACTTATCAATGCGCAGCACATTGCAGTATGCGCTATTCTTGACCAGGAAATTGAATCTGATCTGGAAGACGTACTTCCGGAACAATATTGGGAACAGCTGGAACGAGACAATCATCAGCAATGGCTCAATGTTTTCATGCAATATAACCAGGGAATTCAAACAAATAGTGAGTGGCTCGCTCCTCTTTTGTTCAAAGCGCTTCATGAAAACGCACAATATATCGGTCAGATAAAGTTGCTTTTGAAGCAAAACGAAATGGAGCTTTTTGACGAAACACTTATCCAGGTTAGCTAAATTATGTTGAATCTCCCTCCTTACAAAGTGTTTCCCGAATTGTTATCCGAACGCGTTTTACTTCGCGAATTGAAATCAAGTGAATTGGAACAAGTTCTTGAAATCATGACGTACGACGGTAAGACCGTTAAAAACAGGAATGAAGGACAAATTGTTCAATCAAAGATAGATGTGAATTATCTGGAAGGTGATGGAATTAATTGGGTGATCCAGGATTTGGATTCTAAAGAGCTGGTTGGCTTTATTGGCTACTATCGTGGATTCACTGCTGCTATCGGTGAAATTGGGTTTATTCTGAAACCCGGATTCAGAGGGAAAGGATTTATGTCTGAAGCTATGCAACTGGCAATTTCATTCGGAATTGAAATAATAAAACTCAACCAGGTTGATGCTTATACAAAACAGGAAAACAGAGAAGCTATTGCAGTGTTAACAAGAAATGGTTTTTCACCCGGCCATGAGAAACACACGGGATATTTGACTTTCGAATATAAAAGCTTAAATCATTTGTAGCTTATCACGTAAGCCTTTTCTTTGTAGATTCTTGCAGAAACAAGTGAATACATTTCGTCCAAAATACATTCTTTTCCTTCAACCAGAACTCCGTCTTTAAAGTTCCCGGAAATAAATTTGGTATGACCGTAATCGACAATGAAAGTTCCGTTTTCTGTCAGGTACTCCTTGATTGACGGCACGGCAGAATCTACTTCATTGAACGAACTAAAAGTGGGTGGCACCTGAAAATAGGGCATTTCCGCAAGTGTGGAAGCTTCTACTTTTGTAATTGACATTTCTTCATTGCCCAAACTATCATATTCCATTAGCTCAAGTAAAGCGCCCGTG
>CBFGMW010000578.1:0-2117 GCA_965649925.1 uncultured Fluviicola sp. | reverse complement strand
AGGGCAAATATACTCATATTTCACGTTTAACATTCGGAAAAAAGATTATTTTTGCAACGCTTAAATAGAGAGTACATGTCAAAAACTACAACATTTTCAGGCTTTAAACAGCAGTTTTCAGAGAACCCTACATTGAAGAAAATCACGATTATCGTAGGGGTAGCCCTGCTTTTGATCGTTGGTTGGATCGTTTATTATCAATTGGTTTCAGTTCCTAACACAGTAAAATCAAACGATTCTTATTATGAGGGGTTGAACCTTGCCGAGAAAGATTCTACGGATGCTGCAATTGAACAATTACAGTCTCAGGTTAAAAAATACGATGGCTACCAGGGTGGTGAGGTTGCTCAATACGTTTTGGGTCGTCAGTACATGAACAAAGGAGAATTCAAAAAAGCGTTGAAAGAATTAGACGATGTTGATTTGGAAGATACTTACAACTCTGTTTTGTGTGTTGGATTGCGTGGTGATTGTCATTCAGAATTGAACCAGTTTAAAGATGCTCTTGAATTGTATGAAGAAGCTGCAAACATGGATGACAATGATTTCACAACTCCAATGTTCTTATTTAAAGCGGGTGGAGTTGCAGAAGAATTGAAAAACTTCGAGAAAGCAACTGAATTGTATGAGAAGATCAGAGATAACTATCCTGTATTCTCAAACCAAAAAGCAATTGACAAATACATTGCTCGCGTGTCGAATGTAAAAGCAAAATAAGTGGCAACAAGCTTAAAAAACTTATCAGATTATAATCAGGAAAAACTTCCGAACGGTGCCGATTTTAGAATCGGCATTGTTGTTTCTGAATGGAATGACCACATCACTTCCAAACTGCTGGAAGGTGCTCAGGAAACATTGGTAAAAGCCGGTGTTAAGGAAGAAAACACACTTCTTTCTGTAGTGCCCGGTGCATTTGAATTACCGCTGGGAGCGCAATGGCTGTTCGAAAACAACTCCGTTGATGCCGTGATTGCAATTGGTGTTGTTATTCAGGGCGAAACACGTCATTTCGATTTCGTATGTTCCGGAACTACCCAGGGAATTGTAGATGTAACTCTGAAATACAACAAACCTGTTGGATTTTGCCTGCTAACAGATAATACAGAACAGCAATCGATCGATAGAGCAGGAGGAAAGCACGGAAACAAAGTTATTGAAGCTGCTGTGACCGTTCTTCGAATGTTAGCTCTAAAAAGAAAATAAAAGAAACTTAAGTCGGGGCGTCTACGGCAGCGGATTCGCCCCGACTTAAGCTTTAAATCTCACTATTTATGACATTAATCAAATCTATCTCAGGAATTCGCGGTACAATTGGTGGTGTACCTGCTGATAATTTAACTCCAATTGATGCAGTTCAGTTTGCTGCTGCATACGGAACATGGTTGAAACTGTCCGATCCGGCTAAAAAATACAAAGTAATTGTTGGCCGCGATGCACGTCTTTCCGGTGAAATGATCTCAACCTTGGTGATTCAAACTTTGGTTGGACTTGGAATCGATGTGATTGATCTTGGTCTTTCCACAACGCCGACTGTAGAAGTAGCAGTTCCTTATCACAAAGCTGATGGCGGAATTATTCTTACTGCATCTCACAACCCGAAACAATGGAATGCCCTTAAATTGTTAAATCACAAAGGCGAATTTATTTCCGGTGCCGAAGGAGAATTACTTTTGGATATAGCTCAGAAAGGGAGTTTCCAGTTTGCAGAAGTTGACGATCTGGGAAAAGTTTCCAAAGACGAAGAAGCAATCGTCCGTCACATTGAAGATATTGTAAAGCTCTCAGATGTTGATATTCCTGCAATTAAAGCTGCGAATTTTAAAGTGGTTGTTGATGCGGTGAATTCTACAGGCGGAATCTCGGTTCCGCAATTGTTAAGAGCAGTTGGAGTGACTGATATTATTGAAATGTATTGTGACCCAACAGGACATTTCCCGCACAATCCGGAGCCTTTAGCAGAACATTTGACGGAACTTTCTTCAAAAGTAGTTTCCGAAAAAGCACATTTGGGAATTACGGTCGATCCGGATGTAGATCGTCTGGCTTTGGTTAATGAAGACGGATCAATGTTCGGTGAGGAATATACCTTGGTTGCCGTTTCAGATTACATTCTTTCC
>CBFGMW010000577.1:0-2128 GCA_965649925.1 uncultured Fluviicola sp. | reverse complement strand
CCAGTTTTTTTTCAGAACGGCTTTGTCATCAACTATCAAAATATCTTTGGTCAATGTTTTTGACCCGTTAGGTTTTTCAACCGGAATAGTTAATGATAATAATCCCTGGGCCGAAACAATTTGAAAACGGTTACGATGTGTTTGTTTAGGAAATGTCTCGTAACATTCCAAAACAACCGTTTCTTGCTGCACTATTTCCGATAAATAAGCAATACTTCCCCAATACGAGATCGGGAATGTTCTGTTCATTACTGGATGAACTTAAAAATACGATCCCAACGAACTCCTAATGATCCGGAAGAGTACCAGACAACTGAAGCTTTTCCAACAACGTGATCTTCCGGAACAAATCCCCAGACACGTGAATCTGCAGAGTTGTTTCTGCTGTCTCCCATTAACCAATAGTAATTCATAGCAAACTTGTAAGTTGTTGCTTTCTTGCCGTCAATGTAGAATCCATCTGCTTTTTCCACTAATTTGTGGCGTTCATAAGCTGTGATGACTCTTCGGTACCAGGCAATATTTTCTTTCGTTAACTTAACAGTGGTTCCTTTTTTAGGAACACGTACACCAACCTGGTAGTCAGAAACGGTATTATTGATATTCGGGTCTTTAGGAAAGTTACCAAGATTCTGGATTCGCTGAGCAGCTGTTGGTTTGTAGCCCTTAGCTTTAGAATATTGTGCTTCCTTATATTTAATCAGCTTAACTTTTGGGTACGCTTTTTTGATTTTTTGGTACATGCCACTAGTAAGGAACATGAATGTGACATTTCCGCGTCCATCGGTATTAAAATCCTGTTCTGATTCGTAATAACCTAACTTCGCGAATTGCAAAGGTGAAATTACGATTGAGTCCCCAAATCTAAATCCGTTACTTTGGTAAGGAGCTCTCCACGCTTTTTTGCCGTTAACGTAAAGGATTGCATCTTTGATCTCCAGTTTGTCTCCCGGAATCCCAACGCAGCGTTTGATATAGTTCTCTCTTTTATCGACAGGTCTGTAAATCAAACCTCCGTGTTCAACAGGTTCTATTTCTGGTGTTGCAGCGTTGAAATCACGACAATAAGTTATCCCGTTCTTCATACCATTTCGTGCAACACTTTTCCAGTATTCTATATTATTCAGGAAATCATCACCACCAACACGGTATAATTCTTCATAAGTGCTTAATCCTTTATCCCGATTCTTTTCGAGATAGTCCTTTTCCCAATAATATTTCGCCTCATCAATCAGTACTCCGTGATAGTCATGACCCATTAATCCGTCGGGGACGCGCGGATCGAAAATTGCCGTATCTCCGGAAGGATAGTTGAAAACCATTACGTCATTCCTGTTTACATGGCCAAATCCTGGTAAACGCAAATAAGGAACAGTTTCTATGGTAGAATAAGAACGAATATTGAGGAAAGGGATTGTATTGTGAACCAACGGGAATGAAAACGGCGTATTCGGAACTTTTGGTCCGTAAGCCAGCTTGTTTACAAATAAGAAATCGCCCACCAACAATGTTTTTTCCATGGAGCCGGTAGGAATCTGGAACGGTTCGAACACATAACTGCGAATTATACTTGCTGCAACCAACGCGAAGACAATTGAATCTCCCCATTCTTTAAATTTGGAACGTTTTCCGAGCTTATCTCCTCTGAATCCGAATAAATATGCAACTGCATGACCAACCACCGGTAAGGAGAGGAATAAGATCAAATGATCTCCCTGGGCTCTTTTTGCTACTTCTGTAGGATTAGCCCAGTTCGTAGGTTCCTGTGCCTGGATATTCTGGTTTTTGGCAATTTTAGCAAGAATCAGGTACGGGAAGAATATTCCCTGAGCAGTTTCTCCTAAAGAGTAAAATCCAAAACGGCGAATGTATGAAACATTCGCAACCGACCACATGATAATATGTACTCCCGGGAAAAGCAGCAATAAAAACCAAAACGGTTTTTTACACCCGAATTTAAACACGTAGTAGTAATTCATAAACGGAATCAATGCTTTCGTTTTGTCGTAACCTGCACGTTCAAATGATTTTGACCACTGCGCCAAATAGGGGTGAACCAAAAAAATGAAAATGTAGTAGTATATGAATGAATAAAAGAAAATAGATTGTGTTTCCATAATATGTTCGA
>CBFGMW010000576.1:0-2131 GCA_965649925.1 uncultured Fluviicola sp. | reverse complement strand
TACTTCCATACTTTCATTCATGAAACGATCGGGATGTGTGATTTTCGCCAGTTTCCGATAAGCCATTTTAATTGCTTCGAGTGATGCGTTTTCGTCTAAACCCAGGATTTCGAAAAAACGTTGTTTGGATGAATAAATTCGTGTTTCTGCTTTCTTTTCCTGCTCGTAGAAGTATTTTTTGAATTGCTCTTCTACATGGTCGAATGTCAAGTGGAGTTTTTGCGTAAAAACGTAAATGTATTTTTTCTCGTCTTCTGTAAAAAAGCCATCCTTCACAGAAAGTTCAACCAGGAAATTGAGCAGTTTCGCTTTTTGGGAAGTGTTCAGGTGTTTATTGCACCATGCAGTCAAAGAATCCATTTTGATCTGGTAAATCAGCGAAGAACGGTACGCTCCTGAAAAGTCATAATGTTGTTTCGGAAAATGTTTTTGGAGATAGGTATTTATCATTCCGAATTTGTAATAATTCCTGTCCGGATCGCGGGCAATTATAGCACAGCCGGCAGCAATGTAAATCCGAAATAAATTATTAGGTGTATTGCGGAAGTTCTTCGGGATTACGCCATCTTCCCAACGACCATAGCTTTCACGGACAAAAAGAAAAACCACTGAACCAAGAATTGCAATAAGAGCAATGATACCAGTTGCAACTGTTGCCGGATCTTGACCATTTACAGGTTCCTGTGGAATTGAGACCAGTGAAAATGTAATGAATGAATTCATCTTTTATAGTGATTGATTAAGGCAATAATGATGTAAAATGCGATCAATTCAAGTTGTTTTACACGAAAGTAATTGATTTTGAAATAAAGGATTCTTTTTTGAGATGAAAGGTCTGCCTTTTTCCTAATTTCAACTCAAAATTGACTGAATCCATAATGAACGAAAAGAAAAATGTCTTTGTAATAATCGGCAGTGCAAGCAGTCATTCTGCAAATGAGCGATTGATGGATTTGTTCGTTCGTCATACAGAGAATACATTGCAGGTTTCTGTTTTTAATGATCTGAAATCGCTGCCACATTTTGACCCTGATTTATCGCTTGAGAATACACCTCCTGAAGTTTTGTCTTTTCGGAAAGCCGTTGAAAAAGCCGATGGTGTTGTAATCTGTACTCCGGAATATGTGTTCAGTATTCCCAGCGGACTGAAAAATGTACTTGAATGGTGCGTTTCAACAACAGTTTTCACTAACAAACCTGCCGGATTGATTACCGCTTCCGCAAGTGGAATAAAAGGCCATGAAGAATTACAATTGATTATGGAAACGCTGGGCGCGAAATTTTCTGATGATACCACTTTATTGATACAGGGAATTAAAGGGAAAGTAAATGTCGAAGGTGAAATCACAGACGCTCAAACGAAGCTGGATTTCGATCGGTTCACGAAAGCATTTATTGAATCGATTACTTAAACAAATATGTTACTTAATTTGGGACTAAATAAGTTTACTATGAAAACGCTGTTTTACACCTTGCTAATTACTGTTTCATATTCAGCCTCCGCATTGTGCCAGGAGTTTTATCCCTTGACTTCCAGTGTTATTAGTTATGTAATTGATAAGGAAAAAGGGACCAAAGAAAATGGTCAACAGTTCACCTTGGGTAAGGAGGTGAAATTACTGGCAACAGGATCAAAGGATTCACTTATTATCAAAAATCTGAAATTTTACAATGTTGGGTATACTGAAGCTCGTTTGACTTTCGATTTGAAAATGGTGAATTTCAAGAGCAGCTATCAGGCAACTCCGGGCGATTATTTTGTAACACTTTCATTCTATGATGAAAACAAGAAGTGTTTGGTTTCATCTTCGTTTACTTCCTCCGTATCAATGGTTTTGGATGAGGATTCGGGAATCGAATACAGCATTCCGCTTTTAACCATGAAAATAATTGATTCGAAGAATTTTGACTTTTCCGGAGACACGAATCTAGCGGTTCATCAGGCATTCTTTTACGGCCCAGCGGAAACTGCCGGCGGAATTAAATACATTAAGTATGTTTCTGTTTCCGTATTTCATTTAGGGGCGGAATAATTTGTTACTTTTTTAGTTTTATGACATATCAGTTCATGAAAACACAATCGTTTTATATTTTTATTCTAAGCCTGTTCATCCATTTTGGGCTGAAAGCT
>CBFGMW010000575.1:0-2132 GCA_965649925.1 uncultured Fluviicola sp. | reverse complement strand
TCACGGGAAGACAATTCTTTATCCGGAAAATTGTTTTTCGTTGGTCCGATCATAGATTCAGGAAAAGTTGAGATTCTGGCGCCCTGTGATTGTTGTGCTAGTAACCTCGCATTTCTGAACGACAGCGTTTTCCTCTACCAGTTTATGTGTATGGAAGGTGACGACTATCAGAAAGGAATTTATGAGAAAGTTGGAAACCTCGTTGTTTTTCGTTTCAATGCCTCCCGGGTGAAATCAACAAGATATTTAGGTACAAATAAAGCCGAGACCTTTGAAACACAGAAAGCAGAGATTTTTTATTCCAACATGAAAGTTTCAGAGTTGAAATCTAAAACTGTGCTCACATATACTTTCGGAGATATGAACGAGTATGGAATGGAAAACCGGAAAGTTTCGTTTAACAGTTATGTGGATCAGTTGAAGAAGAACGAGATTTTGAAGTAGTGTACATAGCTTATTTCATATCTAATTAACAAATTACGGAAAACAGAACATATTCACCCTGAAATTTCGTTTCACAAAAAATCTATACTTTCGCTTAAGTAAAAACATCTAAACAAAACATCATGAAACTAAGCTTCCTGGCTATTGCCTCCCTTACCCTTCTTATATCCTGCGAACCCTATGCGAATATGAAGGAAAAAGATTCTGAACAAACCGAAGAAGTAAAGAAAGAAGATAAAGCCCTGAAGAAAGCGAAAGACCAAATGTATGCGAATCTGGAGTTGGTGCTCGAAAAGAAAAAGCCTTTTAAAGACATTTCTATTACATACGAAACAATGCTTTCTAAATTTTCAGACTCATTTAAACAGGAATTCCTATCGGAAAATGGTGCTGTATTTGAAAGGTACCTGACAGCCTGGTCGACTCAAACAGAAGCCTATTTAAGCGCACACGATTTCGGAGATATTGAGTATACATTCAAAACTATCGTACCCGATGAGGAGTATAAAGAATTCACCGGTTATACGGGAACAATCAGTTTTACTACAAAAGGAGAAAGTAAAGACCTGCGTATTTCGGTTTATGAAATAAAAAATGTGTTCTACGTGAATTATATCCATGAAGGTGAAACAGTAAATTAGGAGTTGCGAATTATGAGTTCTGGTATAGTGAATGAATCAGTTCTGAAAAAGCAGACCGAACGAAAAATATTCTATCCATAAAAAATGCCGGTTCGTAATTTGAACCGGCATTCTTGTTTCAGGCTGCTGCTCCGTCGTCGCGTTCTGCAGGACGAATCGGGCGACCTCCATTCTTGTTAATGACCTTACGTGTTTTCTTATACACATTGTAAAAATCACTATTTGAGTTTTTGAATGGTACAATCAGCGCATCCAGTTCTTCGCGTAATAACTCGTTGATCTTTTTCTCAAAGAACTCAATTTGCTGTGTTGCAATAGAGCGGTCAACAATTGCTTTGCGGGTGTTGAAATTGGTTTCCTGCAAATGTGATACTTTATCAGTTAATTCCTGAATCCGTACAGCTGAGATTCCGTACGGAACCAATTCAGCTCCAAACTCATCTAAGTCGGACAGCAAAACGGCGCACAGCAATTCCAATTTTTGATCGGGAAGTCTTTGGTATCTGTAACGGCCTTCTTTGTGGCGTTCTCTCAATTCTACATTACCGGTAGCCTTACCGTAAAGTGCCAATGCTCTTTTCATCACCTCCACAAGGTTCAGCAAGTCGTTGCGAAAAATGAATTTCTTTTCTGAAACTCCTAAAGATTTAACCGCCTGGAAACCGAAGTTGTTTTGTAAGCGATCGAGCAAATACTCCATTTGCTCCACTGTCTCCACGAATTTTGGAATGGCGTTCCATTCACTTTCGTTTTCTCTGATGTAGCTTAATACTGTTTGGTACATTGCTACATGATTCATCGTTGTTTTTTTCATGACTCTAACGTTTAATTAATTTTTAAGGCAGACGAAAAAGCTGTGCCAAAACCTTGTATTAATTCACGCAGAATAATGCTTTTTGTTCTTTTTAACACTAATCAGCTCTCGTAATATTGCTATATCGTTATGTAACGAATACATGAAATCCTAATATTATTCGAAGTTTCAGGACACTTAAACCTCTTGTTAAACTCCCAGCTTTAACTACCGCCGGATAAAAACACACAGCT
>CBFGMW010000574.1:0-2135 GCA_965649925.1 uncultured Fluviicola sp. | reverse complement strand
CAAACGGTGCGCTGGTACCTCAATAACCAGGATTGGGTGCAGGAAGTAACCAATGGTTCGTACCAGGAATACTACGATTCCATGTATAACAAACGCTAAATGGGATTAAGATCATTCTTTTCTTCGAAACAAAATGCACCTATTCACCGGGTGAAAGCCGATATGCACAGCCATCTGCTTCCCGGAATCGACGATGGCGCTAAAGATTTGGACCACACGATCGGTATGCTGCGAAAATTTGCCGAATTGGGTTACGAAAAACTCATTCTTACTCCGCACGTTATGTCGGGCGTATACAACAATACCACCGAAATAATCCTTGCAAAACTGGAGGAAGTCCGTCAGGTGATTAAAGAACTTGAAATCCCGATTACCGTTGAGGCATCAGCTGAATATTATTTAGACGAAGTGTTTATTGAGAAGATCAAAACAAAAGATCTTTTGCCCTTTCATGGAAATCACGTGCTTTTCGAATGTTCATTTCGCGATGAACCACGCTTTTTGGAACAATCTGTTTTCGAATTACAGACAAAAGGCTATCAACCTGTTCTGGCTCACTTTGAGCGTTATATTTATTATCATGGCTCCATTGAAAAAGCAAAACAGCTGCGAACCCAGGATGTGCTTATCCAGGTAAATCTCAATTCGTTCACCGGGCATTACGGTCCGCAGGTTCTGAAACAAGCAGAGTTGCTTCTGAAACATCGTTTGATCGATTATGTCGGGACCGATTGCCACCGCATAGAGCATTTACATATCCTGGAACAAAACCTGGGTAAAAAGAGTTTTCATCAGCTGTTTGAATTGCCTTTGAAGAACACCGAGTTATGATCTCTCAACGATGACTTTCGTGAAAACATCTTCTACAACCCCTGAAAACGGGAGAGTTTTCGTAATATATCGAAATAGCGAATTATAGTATTTTCTAATTAGAGAAATTTCTAATTATTGATTTAGAGAATTTCCAGCTTAAGGTCGTTGGATTCTTCCGCGGTGGAAAAACTTATAGAACTACTTTCTTAGAAAGAGAATAAATACATGAAATAAACTAATTTAGGCTCATGAAACTGGTCCTTGCTTTCCTCTTCCTTGGCTTTCATTTCAGCTCTGTGGCGCAAGACACTGTTCGTTACCCAAAAAGAATCGCGCTTGTCGCTGCAAGCAATGCAGTTATTGGAGGCGGGAGTATTGTCATGCTTAATTCCGTTTGGTACAGCGGTTACCCGAAAGCCAAATTCCACACCTTCAATGATGGTTCCGACTGGATGTATATGGACAAAATCGGTCATGCTTACGCCGCCTACCAATTAGGCAGGACCGAATACGCAGCCTGGCGCTGGGCAGGACTCAATAATAAAAAAGCAACTTTCATTTCATCCGGAATTGTATTTGGTTACCAGCTCTCTGTAGAAGTACTGGATGGCCTAAGTGCCGAATGGGGATTTTCCGTTCCCGATTTGGTTGCAAATACCACCGGGGTAGGATTATTCATGGCGCAGCAGCTCGCATTCAAAGAACAACGATTCTATTTGAAATATTCTTATAATTCATCTCCATACGCCGAACTGCGCCCAAACACTTTAGGAAGCAATTTCCCTGAAAAATTATTGAAAGACTACAACGCGCAAAGCTACTGGCTGTCATTTCACCCGAATATTGGAGTGAACAATTTCCTTTTGCCGAAGTGGGTTCAACTAAGTGTTGGTTACAGCGCCGATGCCAAGTTAAAGGGCGATGAAAACTCCTATACCGCCAACAATTTCACTTATACGGCACACAAAGAATGGGCTTTAAGCTTAGATGTCGACTGGTCTAAACTACCCGTAAAAAAACCGTGGCTCAAAAAAGGGCTAAGCGTTCTGAATGCAGTAAAACTTCCTTTCCCGGCGGTTTATTGGCGGAATGGTGTGTGCTATGTGGGAATGCTTTAGCTTTCAACACATAGTCACTTAGAAAACATAGGCACATAGTTTATTTGTTACGCGTGTTAGGATAAAAGTAATCTCCAGCAATGTGACTGAGTGAAACGGTTATACTACTTATACTACTATGTGTTAAATCCGTTTCCTTTTATCAATAATGCTCCTATGTTTGTCTCAGTCATTATTTTTATAGAAAAGTGAAAAAGGAGCGAG
>CBFGMW010000573.1:0-2147 GCA_965649925.1 uncultured Fluviicola sp. | reverse complement strand
CCAGTGCAATGTCGAATTTGAAATTGAATCGGTGATTGTAGTTTGTTGTTATGGAAGAGTAGTTTTCGTTATACAGCTGGCCTGCAGTATCAGTTACGAAGTAAGTTCTGTTTGTTAGCTGCGAGTTGTCGTTTGTTGACCCGTTGAAGAAATAACTTCCCGTAAGTTTCGTTTTCGTTCCCCATTTATCGGTGTAATTAATTCCAATGGAATGAGTAGTACTAACTCCGTTTTGCTGTGCGACCATATAGTCTGATCCGCTTCCGCCGCGACCTGAAACTCTTCTGCCTCCGCCGGTACTTGCAGAAGTTCCTGTAACGCCCAAAATATCTTCGGTAGAGAAATTCTGCTGGTTCACATTGTTACTCATTCCGATCACGGAAATTTTACGTGTTCCTTTAAAGAAATTGACGTTCAATCCGCCTAAGTATAAATCGTTCGGATAGCCGTAGCCGCCATAGATTTTCCCGAATTGTCCCTGGTTTTTTCCTGACTTGGTTACAATGTTCAACGCTTTGGCTTCATTTCCATCCGATATTCCGGTAAATTTTGCCTGATCACTTGCCTGATCGTAAACCTGAATTTTAGAAACAATTTCAGCAGGAAGATTTTTCAATGCGGCGGCTGCATCATCACCAAAAAACTCTTCTCCGTCAATCAGCACTTTCGTGATTTGTTCGCCCTGGGCTTTTACAACTCCGTTCTCCATGGTAATTCCCGGCATTTTCGTAACCAGGTCTTCTACCGTTGCATCCGGATTTGTTTTGAAAGCATTGGCGTTGTATTGCGTTGTATCGCCTTTTTGTTCCACCCGCGTTACAACTGCATCTATGGTTACCTGTTCAATTAGTTCCGAATCAGATTTTAAGGTGATATTTTGTTCCGTTCTGCCGTTTACAAGCTCCACGCGTTTCACAAAATCAATGTAACCAAACGAAGAAACTTTCAGAATATAAGAACCCGGAATTATACTGTCAAAGGTGAAAATCCCGATATCATCGGTTTTGGAAACGGCTACTGTACTTGAATCTGCTGGAGAAAGAAGAAGCACCGGAACATCAAAGAGAACTTCCTTGTTTTCACTATCGATTATTTTTCCGGATAATTCGGATTGCTGTGAAAAGCCAGGAAATGAAAAAAAGAAGGTTGCCAGAAAGACAAGTAATTGGGAATGGAGCTTCATGCTATAAAGTTATCTATTCCTTAGAACTGAAGCAGGTGAAATGGTTTAAGTGAGGCGTGGGAAATAACATTTTTTGGCAAGTCGGGGCGAAAAATTTTTCGCCCCGACTTGCCAATTTTTCACCCGACAGACTTGCTATATATTTAAAGATTCGCGAAGAAGTCGTTTCCTTTATCGTCAGTGATAATAAATGCAGGGAAATCTTTGATGGTAATCTTGCGAACCGCTTCCATTCCCATTTCTTCAAAGTCAACAACTTCTACTGAAAGAATGTTTTCTTTTGCCAAAATAGCAGCCGGCCCACCAACCGAGCCCAAATAGAATCCTCCGTATTTGTTACAGGCATTCGTTACATCTTTCGAACGATTTCCTTTTGCAAGCATAATCATACTTCCGCCGTTTTGCTGGAACAGGTCAACGTAAGAATCCATTCTTCCCGCTGTTGTTGGTCCGAAACTTCCCGATGGCATTCCTTCCGGAGTTTTTGCGGGACCAGCATAATATACCGGATGATTTTTAAAGTAATCAGGCATTGGTTCACCCGCATCCAGCATTTCTTTGATCCGGGCATGAGCAGCGTCGCGCGCAACGATCAATGTCCCGTTCAGTTTCAAGCGTGTTTTGATCGGATATTTGCTCAATTTAGCTAAAACTTCCGTCATTGGCTTGTCCAGATCAATGACTACCGGCGGTTCTAATTGCGGCGGCATTTCAGGCAATAATCTACGCGGATTTTTCTCCAATTGCTCAATGAACAATCCGTCTTTTGTGATTTTCGCTTTGATATTTCTGTCGGCAGAACAGGAAACTCCCAATCCAACCGGGCAAGAGGCAGCGTGGCGTGGTAAACGAATTACGCGTACATCATGCGTGAAGTATTTTCCTCCGAATTGTGCACCGATTGTACTTTCCTGGCAAATTTTATTGACACGTTTTTCCCATTCCAAATCACGGAACGCCTGAC
>CBFGMW010000572.1:0-2156 GCA_965649925.1 uncultured Fluviicola sp. | reverse complement strand
GTCCCGGTTATCGGTACTTGTATAAAGCAAATTAAAATTCGAATCAAGAACTTGCCAATCCAGCGCTCTCCATCTGTCATAAGGAGAATAACGTGAATAGGTGAAGACCTCATCTCCAATAAAATTTAGCCCCTCGTACCAATCCGTTTTTTTTCCGGTGATCAGATTTATGAACTGATGGTAATCCAGCGTATCTATTCGTTCAACAAAACTTGCAGACCGATCTTCTCTAACCGATGTGTGCGTATTCACCGGAAACAACTTGAATGCTTCAAAAGGAAGCAGCTGTTTTCCCGAACTGTTGAAAACAGAGAATTCACCCGCCATATTTTCTACGCGAAACAACGCTTCCCAATTGGCTGGAATATCATGCTGAAGTAATTCTATATTTCGATAAAGCGGTTCTATAATCACATTGCCGTTTTTGGCAAGGAGCCCCTTCCTGTCATCCTTGTCAACTACATAGAAGGTTTGAGAAACAACGTTCTTTACCCAATCATGACAGGAAATAGCTGTCATGGTTTTATAAACCGGCGGAATGCTTTCTTGCCCCAAACAGCTATTTCCTGCAAGCAGCAGCGTAAAACAAATACACGTTTTCATGTAGAATCGAACCATGTTTGACATAAGTGCAAAAGTTGAAAATGTTACGTCTAAATAGGAAGAACGAAAAAGTACGCATTGCTTTGCAGCAGAGGATTTGCAGGTTGCTGAGTCAGCCGCGGCTGAAAGTAATCCTGCGCCAACCGCAACCTGAACTCGTCATCACACCCATTTGTGTTCGCGTGCACACCTATACTTAACAGGAGTCACACCTATACATATTGATCATCGTACCTATACATAAGAGGAATCATATCTGTCATAAGCGCAGACAGACCTGTACTTATTCATCGTGATACCTATGAATACCCGCGTGCATACCTGTACTTAGCAGGAGTCGCACCTATACATATTCGCGTGCGCACCCATACATAAACGCAGACAGACCTATACCTGCTCATCGTGATACCCATGAATACCCGTGTACTTATATGAAGAACGAAGAGATGTGCTGCTAAAATCGTCTGATTCCGTCTGCATACTACCTGTTCGCGATTTCAACTTCGTACGCCTCAGGAGCTTCGTGGTGTTTTCTCTGGCAGGATAGAGTTTACTCGAGTTACGACCTGTTATTCAAACAAATCCTCCCAGCGAAGCAGGCCTTTCAACTCAGAAACCGGCACTTTCAGCGGATGATTGGAATCAAAACACTCGTAAAAGCAGATATATTTTTTTGAAACGTAGAAGTGTTCTTTTAGAGTCGCAATACTTCCTTTCATATCCACACACGCCAGGCCAAAGGTTTGATCGGCCTGAATGATTTTTTCCATTAATGCATCCAGGCGAGATTCGTAATTGGCATTCGGAAGAAACAGATCTGAAAGTGTTTTAAGCTCAATAAGAGAATCTTCCCCGACATAGAAACTGGAATAATAACCGTACTGATCATAACTGCTTAAACAACTGTTTTCCCAATCTGCAAAACACTTACCAAGCGAAAGTTCTACATAACGGTGCATGGAGAAATTAATGGGTTTCCGCTCGCAGATTTGTCTGTATCCGGAGTTTTTTCTTTCGGTTTCGCGGTTTTCCAGGAACTCTTCGGGGGTAACAGAAGTTCGTCCCAGGTTCAGCAGGCAGTTTTCATTATTCCGCCGGGTCAGCACCGCATTGTTTTCATCGAAGAACATGTGACCGTTAGCGATAAATGGTTTTATTTGTCCGATTTTCCACTGGTAGATCATCGGAGCAAGATCAACCTTTTCCACAGCAGTTTTTCGCAGGGTTCGGGGCAGTAGTATCTTTCCTTTCTTATCAATTATCTCGATGGAATCTTTGTAGTAAAATAATATCGCCGACAACCCGACAGAATTGATAGAATCGAATTCCCTGGTATAGGTTTTACCTGTTTCATCAATAAAATGGATTTTCTCTTCTTCCACAAACACAGCAAATTCTCCAAAAGACTTAGTGTCCGTATATATTGGAGCAGTAACCCATTCAAACTTTTCGTTAACGGTTCCGTATTTTCCGTTAGCGCGGGCAACAGCGTGCTTGTATCCTGTGCGGAATTTGAAATCCCAATCAAAGAGCGGTTCGGTGAGCGGTTTTCC
>CBFGMW010000571.1:0-2160 GCA_965649925.1 uncultured Fluviicola sp. | reverse complement strand
ATGGCATTGGATTCAACGTGAATTCCAACCTGAGTTATTTTTCCAATATTGTTGCTTGTGGTATTGAAGATAAATCTGTAACTTCCATGCAAGCCGAACTCGGAAGAGAAGTTGACATGGACGCAGTGAAGTCTAAATTGAAAAGACACCTCGCTGATTTGTTTGGCTATCGTTATCACCAATAGCTGTTTACTATGACTAAAATTCTGAAAAAAGGCCTCAAGATTCTTGGATGGTTCGTTCTTGTTGTGTTTATTACCCTCAATTTATTTGTCATACTAAGCGGAAGATTCTATTTATACAAAGGTGTTTATTACACATACCTGCAGGGAGAAACTTCACCAACCATATACGACAAGGAAAAGTTCTATAGTTCCGGCGTTGCTCATGGGAAATCGAACCTGGAATGGAAATTCCGGAAAGATAAAGGTGATTTTAAAAAATACCTGAAATATGCCGAAAAGTGGAGTACTGCTTCACTATTGGTTGCCCATGGTGATACAATTTTATTTGAAAAATACTGGGGTGATCATCACCCGAAAACAGTTTCCAATTCCTTTTCCGCAGCCAAAACCGTGGTGAGTATACTAATTGGCTGCGCCGTAGAAGATGGAAGTATCAAAAGCCTGGACGATAAAGTTTATAAATACCTGCCAGAATTCACAGGAAACGGAAAAGAAAAAATTACCATTCGTCATTTATTGATGATGGCTTCCGGGCTTGATTGGGGTGAAAGTGGTACAAACCCTTTGTCGGAAAACGCCGAATCATATTACGGAACCAATTTATGGGGCCTGGTGAATCGACAAAAAGTAATTACAGAACCCGGAAAAGCATTTGTTTACCAAAGCGGAAATTCCCAGATTCTCGGATTTATCCTTGAAAAAGCAACGGGCAAAGATTTGTCAGCCTACGCATCTGAAAAATTATGGAAGCCCATTGGAGCAGAATCGGATGCTTTCTGGAGCCTGGATAAAGCAAACGGAGATGAAAAATCGTTTTGTTGTTTGTACAGCACTACCCGCGATTTTGCAAGGATAGGGTTGCTCCTGACTCAAAAAGGCAAATGGAACGGAAAAACCGTGATTCCGGAATGGTATTACAATGAAATGATTGCCAATCCGAAGATGAAAACCGACGAAGGAGTAGCCAATACACGGTACGGATTACATGTCTGGACATATTTTTATGAGGGGCACCAGGTAGTTTATTGCCGCGGAATCAAAGGGCAGTATATCATTTCAATTCCGGACCTGGATCTGGTAATTGTAAGAACAGGTAACAACCGTGCTCCTAATGTAGAATTTCCTGAAAACAAATCGATTTCTGCGAAATTGAGAAAAGAACTCACTCCAAAAATCGGTCATCCGGAAGATTTGTTCGAGTATATAGAGTTCGGGAAAAAGGTGCTTCAGAGTGTCACTCATTAACTGCAGCTGAAAAGAAATCATATCTAGTTCCGGAAAATTTTACTGATATGATTCTTTTCAATTCTCACTCTTCACCGAACAAGAAAAATCTATGGCTACAACAATTCGCCACTGCGAATCTTTATCAAACGCAGTGCTTTTTCTTATCTTTGCAACCAAATTTCTGATTGATGCGCGAAGAATTGAAAGGTCCTGTAGTTGAAAATGTACGAGTGGTTGTTATTCCTGAAACAAATGAAGAAGGAGGAATTCAGCATTACGTTTATTTATTGAACCTGCGTGATGATATCATGGAAGGAATTATTATCACAAGTCGTGGCTACGGAATGAACGTTGAAACCGAAGAAAAGATAAGCACATCTACTCTACGTCATTCTTTGGAAGTTTTACTTCCGGATGAAGCGGCTAAAATAGAGCCCATTATGGAAGAAGTGTTTGGTTTAACCAACGAATATTGGGTGAGTTTTTGGGCAGATGATGTGATGTACGACAAAAAATTCATCTTCCTTCCTGAAACGATCAACGAAAAAAACATGACCGAGATCCCGAAATTGGGTAGAAAAGGAATTATGGTCGGTTAAGTAAGCATACAATTTCGGTTCAAAACTTACTTTTCAAAAAAACAAAAGACCATCCGCCTAAGGCTGACAGTCTTTCATCTATAAGCTTGTGTCAGCTTGCCTTAAAGTGTTCCTCTCTTCGCTTGTTCTCTTTCAATTGATTCGAACAA
>CBFGMW010000570.1:0-2169 GCA_965649925.1 uncultured Fluviicola sp. | reverse complement strand
AGCAGATTTCACCTTTTGCCAACTCTAAAATGTGGGTAAAAACAATCGTTATGCTTTCACTCTATTTTGTTCCGTACCTGTTCATGGTAACCGGTTTCGGTGCAGTGAGCGGATGGTTGTTCTTCGGGTTTTGGTTTTTAATGGCGATTGGGATGATCGGGATCGGGACATCAGTTATGCACGACGCGAATCACGGAACCTATTCTCCCAAATGGAAAGTGAACAAGTTAATAGGTTCCATCCTTGAAGTAATAGGCGGTTATTCGGTAACGTGGAAAATACAGCACAACCAGTTGCATCATACATACACTAACATTGCTGGTTTGGATGATGACCTTGACAGTATTAAGTACCTGCGGTTTTCTCCGCGGCAGCCTCACTACTGGTTTCACAAATACCAATACCTCTATGCCTGGTTCTTTTATTCGATGATGACACTTTTCTGGATGACAGCAAAAGATTACCTCCAGGTTATAAGATATAAACAACATGATCTGCTGGTGAGCCATAAAGTTTCACTTGGGCAGGCCCTCTTCAGAATAACGCTTTATAAATTGTTCTATTACGGATACATCATGGTATTACCCATCCTGTTTTCCGGAATGCCGTGGTATTATGTAGTTCTAGGGTTTTTGTTTATGCACATGGTAGCGGGTTTAACATTGTCATGTATTTTCCAGCCTTCACATATTGTAGAAACGTCAACCTTTGAATTGCCCGTAGAATCTGAAATAGGAGACAGGGAAATGGAAGATTCCTGGGCCATTCACGAAGTAGAGAACACAACAGACTTTGCCCCGGGAAAAGGATTTATTACCTGGTTTATCGGCGGACTAAATTACCAGATTGAACATCACTTGTTTACACGAATCTGCCACGTCCATTATCCGGCCCTTGCCCCAATAGTTAAGAGAACTGCTGCCGAATTCGGTGTAACATATCATGTAGAGCGTACGTTTTGGAGTGCACTTCGCGGACACGTTAAGATGCTGAAAAAGCTGGGGAAGAAATAATCAATTCTTTTTTCTGTTTAAAAGCGGCGATCAGGAACTGGTTAAACGGGTTTGCATATACTAATTCAAAACGCGAGTGAATTGTTCACGATTTGTGGTGAACTCCGAAACACTTTCATCCAAAACCAAAAACGGGAACCAGTAAATGCTGATTCCCGTTCCCGCTTTTCTGGGAGTGATTACAAACCGAATGCAAGACCAACTTTCAACCCGTAATTAGAGTTGTACTGATCTGCCCGGATCGCCATAAAGCCCGTATAATAATTTAAATCGGTGTTTAACCAGATATTGTCTGCCAGTTTCCAGTTAAAACCAGCCGAGGCATTCAAACCAATATCGAACGTCTCGTAAGAAGAAGTAACATCGGTTGTTCCTGTGCCTTCCAGGTAGCTGCTGGCATCAAGCAGGAAACCCATTGATGGGCCGATCGTTAATTTCGGACGGAAATTGTCTGCAAAATCCCCGAAAAAGTAGGCAAACTTCAGCGGTACACGAATGTATTGTAAAGTAAGCTCATTGTCACGGCCATTGGCATCTTCAGTCAGCGCACCTTCCATAGACCAAAGTACATCTGCCGCAAAGCCTACATTCTCGCTCGTACTGTAGTTCACAATCAAACCGGCGCTCCAGGATGGTTTGAACAAATCTGTTCCTGCAGTATTCCTGATTCCTGTATGACCAAAACCTACAGATGGCCCTATTGAAAATGTTTTGGTATTGTTCCCGGTTTCTTCCTGGGAAAATGCTGCAGAGGACATAAATAACGCAGCAGCAATCGTTAGAATCTTTTTCATGATATTTCGTATTAATTATAGTACGAACAAAGGTTATTGAATTGGGGTGTTTTGCTATTATATCTTAACCAGGGAAGCTTACATAACTCACAGTTTTACTACGGAAGAAGAAGCTGAAAGGGGTGTTTTAGCTGAATCCGAAACAGTTTGCTCTGGAGGTCTGTGAAAATAGAAAACCGCCCGATTTTAGGAATTTTTAAGATTATGGAGGAAAGAGAAAGGGCCGAAAAGACAGAAGGAGGAAGAGAGGAAGTGAAGATCTTCTTTGCAGCGGATTCACTTGTTTCAGGAAGAATCATTCAGCCATTTACTCACACCATCCGAAATCAATGATTAGTTTTGTATTTACGATATGACATTGG
>CBFGMW010000569.1:0-2183 GCA_965649925.1 uncultured Fluviicola sp. | reverse complement strand
CGCCGCTGAAGATGAGGGCGCAACTGTTTTGTCAGGAACTTATGCAATGAAAGATGGAAAAAATGCAGACGAAGGTGTGCTGATAAATAAACAGGCTGACGTATTTATCGAAGCAATGGGCAGCCACCGCTTCTGGGAACGTGAAGAGAAAATAGTGTAATGGAATTACGCCGTCACAAGAACATCTTCAGGGTGCTTCCTTATCGGCTTACCGTAAGTGATTTGTTGGAAATCTACCCGAATCCTTCAAAAGGGCTATTTATATTGTCTGACCAGCAAACAGTATTTTCCGACCAAATTGTGACAGTAAGCAATGTGTTGGGCGAAATGGTATACTCTACACGTATTACGGACCAGAAAATAAGCATTGATGTGTCTGCAGCGAAAGATGGAATCTACTTTGTAACCATCAGCAGTTATTACGGAAAGCTGGTAGCGAAGATCGTGAAAGAATAAGCAGCAGCATTTTTGTTCTGATTTCTCCGGGAAAGAAAAAAGATCGGGGCAATTTTACCCCGATCTTTTTAACCCCAAAGCTATACTCAGGGGAATTTCACTAGTATGTTAAAGCAATTTCTTAACGAAAATGCTCCGTTATCATTGTCACCAGGGCATCGTCGGTCATTCTGTTGGAAGTACTTTCGGTAGCCACTGCTTCTTTAAACTGTGGCGTGTCGGAAAGAAAGTGAATGAATTGTTCCTGAATCTGGCCGGTGCCCGTAACATGAATTTCATCAATATTGACCATTTTCGCGGCGATCTCTTTGAAAAACTTATGCGTGAGCGCCTGTTCCTGGTTGTTCTCGGCATATTCACTGGTGTTCTTCTCTGCGCCCGGATTGTCAACCTTTCCAAGAATCTCGAAATCCGTGCTATCTTCGTCTTTACGACCTGTTATTGTTGCGTGATGAGCATCCATCCACACCCCAAATTGTTTTTTGTGTTTTCCTGACATGTTGTTTTTCTTGAAGGTAGGTAAAGGAAATGGTGATCCACCGTTTTTTGGGATAGATTGTGATCAGCCTGTGGCCGGGTCGAAGTACTAAACTCCAAAACCAACTTTATTCAACGCTTAAAACATAAGATCATTATTCCACAACGAATCCTAACTTTGCAACGTGGCGAAACAGAAAAATACGGAGAACAAAAAACTTCATTCCAAATTAATGGGGCAGAAGAAGAATAGTAAACAGGCAACGAAAGAGTTGAATAAACAACGACTTCGGGAATTGAATCAGTTAGCAAGTAAGCTCCGAAAGGACGATAAGAGTGAGTCTTAATTCAGAATTCTACTTCTGTTTTTATTCCTGAGGCGGAAGAGGTGAGAAGGGAAGCGCTCCGATTAATTTCCGGAACGCTGATTTGTCTTATATCAGATATTCTTGTTACTATTGAAATAGTGTAATTCTCATCAAATAAGAAACAACTTGAATATGAAAAAGATAACGTTGCTCGTAACATTAACTTTCTTAACACTAGTCACTTTTGCGCAGAAAAGTAAAGCCAAACAGACAGTAGAACCAGCAGCCAAACCCTTTGTTTTAGGTGTGATCGAAGAGATCCAGTCAAAAGAACTTGCTGAAAAGAGAACGCTGAACATCTACCTTCCGGAAGGCTACAATCAAAACGATTCGATAAAGTATCCGGTAATTTACCTGCTCGATGGTTCGGCAAATGAAGATTTTATACATATCGCCGGGCTTGTTCAGTTCTATAATTTTGAATGGATCAATCAGCTGCCGAAATCTATTGTTGTTGGTATTGCAAATGTTGACCGGCAAAGAGATTTCACCTTTGCGAGTGAGATCAAAGCTACAATACCAACTCCAACCGCCGGCCATTCGGATAAATTCATCTCATTCATTGAAAAAGAGCTGCAGCCGTTTATTGAATCGAAGTATCACGGTAATACCGACAAAACAATTATCGGGCAATCGTTAGGTGGATTGCTTGCAACGGAAGTGTTATTGAAGAAACCGGAACTGTTTAACAAATACATCATTATCAGCCCGAGTTTGTGGTGGGACAACGGTTCGTTATTGGCACTGAATTCAACAATACTCACAGAGAGCTTTACGCAGCAAACCGACATTTATATTGCTGTTGGAAAAGAAGGGCTAACACCAACAGAAATCCCGCGTGTAATGGAAGTAGACGCTAATTTATTGGCAGAAAGACTGAAG
>CBFGMW010000568.1:0-2187 GCA_965649925.1 uncultured Fluviicola sp. | reverse complement strand
CAGAGGCATTTATCAACAGATTACTCGGCAAATTGAATTTGGTAGAACCGCAATGTATGCTTGGTAAGTCGATTAAAGAAAATTATGTTCGCCGGAAGAAGGAAATTGATGCACGTTTTCCACTTGAATTAGATGGAAAAGTTGAGAATAATTACATTAAACCGTCTGCAGTTATAGTTTCCTATGCTGAGTTTTTGAATAATCAGGTGTTACATGATGAGGTTTTCGGATCGTTTGTTTGTATTGTGGTTTGTCCACATTTAGAAGAAATTAAAAAAGCGCTGTATATTCTGGATGGCCAGTTAACCGGTTCCGTATTTACTCATTCACGCGAATCTTTTCATTCATTGAGTTCTGTTCTAACACAAAAAGTAGGTCGTCTCATTGTGAACGGAGTTCCAACTGGTGTGGAAGTAAGTGTTGCTCAACAGCATGGCGGACCGTTTCCAAGTTCTTCGAGTTCTCAAACAGCCGTTGGTCAGGATGCTGTGAAGCGGTTTCTTCGACCAATCACTTTCCAGAACCTGCCAGCAGAATGGAAGAATAATTTGTTAAGAAAGTAGAATTTTCGTGAATATTTACAAAAACTTAACAAACAACCCTCAGATTGTAAGCAGAATAAACCATTAATTTGTTTTCAGCGATGCTTTTGTAACATATTAATTGTTCAACTTAGCATCTTATTTATATTTGTAACAAAAACGTTAGGTTATGTCAGAAGAAACAGAGAGAAATTTGAAGCCAGTATTTACAGCAATCATTGTATTGCTTTTGGCTGTGACGGGGGTGATGTCTTACTTGTGGTATTCCACTTCAACGGAGCTTGAAGAAAGTAGAGCGAAAGTGAAGGAGATGGAGCAGGATATGGCGGCTATGAATGAGATGATGGCGCCGATGATGGGTGAGGATATGACTGACAATCTGATGGCAGATTTCAAGAATATGATTGCCGATTATGACAAGATCAGAGAGCTTGGTCGTCCGGAAGATCAGGAAGCAATGAAAGCGCAGCAGGACAAAGTGAAAGGCTTGGTTGCTGAGTTGGAATCTGCTAAAAAGAATGGAAAAGTTACGGCTTCCTTAGTTGCTAAGTTGCAGCGTGAAAACGAAACTTTGCGTTCGATCATGAAGGATTACGTTCGCCAAATCGATGAGTTGAATACGAAGAACGTTCAGTTGTCAACAGACTTAGATAAAACATCTGCTGAGTTGACAGAAACGAAAACAGAACGTGACCAGTTTAAAGATGATGCAACAGCAAGTAAAGCCAAAGTAGATATTGCGGCTAAACTGAAAAGTGTCAACATGAAATCTACCGGTCAGCGAATGAAAATGAATGATACACCGGAAGCTACAACGAAAGCTAAAAATTGTGTGCAGGCTGTAACATCATTTACGGTAGTTGATAACGAGATTGCTGAAGCTGGTCCAAGAACATTCTACCTGCAAATTACTGATCCTTCAGGAAAAGTTCTTCAGGGACGTTCAGGCGGAACAGCAGATGGAGTAGTTTATTCATCAAAACGTGATGTTCAATACGCAAACAAAGCATTGGATATCTCTATTTACTACGACTTCAACGGTGATGAGCCGGCGCCGGGGAATTATAAAGTGAAAGTATTCTGTGAAGGGTCGGTAGTAGGTTCCGATTCATTCAGTTTAAAATAATAAGTTAGTTTAGATCAAAGAACGCTTCTCGCATGAGGGGCGTTCTTATTTTATTTTTAGGTAAATGACAAATATTTTTATTGCAAATCTTGACTGGGAGATTACTTCCGAAGATTTGAAAGTAACCTTTTCAGCATTCGGAGCAGTGCATTTGGCACACGTTGTTTTCGATGCGAAAACGAAAAAATCGAAAGGATTCGGTTATGTTGAAATGGAAAGTGCCGAAGAGGCAATAGCTGCTATTCAAGCCCTAAATGGTTTCGAAGTGAACGGGCGTAAGTTAGATGTGAAGATTGCTTCACCAAAATCGAACAGACCCAAACCGGAAGACAAACCCAAAAAACCATTTGCACCAAAAGGTGGAGGTTTTGGCGGTCAGAAAAGACAATTTAACAACAGTGGACCGCGACCAGGTGGTGGTGGAGGCGGTGGTTACCGCTCAAACGATCAGGGAGCTCGCAAACCATGGGAAAACAGTTCTGCCAGTTCAGGTGGTTCAGGCGAACGTAAACCATGGAG
>CBFGMW010000567.1:0-2189 GCA_965649925.1 uncultured Fluviicola sp. | reverse complement strand
AATTATTGTCATAAATGGTTGTTGTTGCAACTGCACCTTCTGTGTCGTAAGTATACATTTCATCACCGTTCCCCATTACAGATAAGGAACTCCCGCGAACACCAAAATTCACATTGATGTTTTCGGAAACGGACCATTCATCTAAGAAAAACACTGCGTTCTCGAAAGTTTTGTTAGGAGTCAGTTTTTTCACATTGAACCCGGCTGCTTCATTTGCTTCAACCTGTCCGGTAACAATTCCATGAAGAATTGAATTCAATCCGAACTTAAACTTATGGCGCTGATTCAAATAATACTGAAATTCATGTTTTACGTTAATGTCTTCAATTTTCGACTTGATACTGAATTCGATATCATCCGTCTTGATCTTGAATTTGTAATCAAAACTGCTGTAAATGAAAGATGTGTTTGAGAACAATTTAGAGTTGTAAATGTGATTCCAACGTGCTGTACCTGTTGCATTTCCCCAATCAATCCCGAAAGTAGTTCCTAAACCAAGAACATCTCTTCCGAAATAACCCGATAAATAAATCTTGTCTTTCTTCCCAAGCTTGTAATTCAATTTGGTGTTCAAATCGTAGAAATACAACTTGTTGTCTTTGAAACGATCAGTCAATTTCAGGAAAACATCTGCATAGGTTCTTCTTCCGGTGATCAGGAACGAGCTTTTATCTTTTACCAATGGACCTTCAACGCTTAAACGGGAAGAAATCAAACCAATTCCGCCCCCAACGTTGTAACGCTTATTGTTTCCTTCATTCATTCTCACATCCATAACGGAAGAAAGCCGTCCGCCAAAATTTGCAGGTTGATTTCCTTTATAGAGAAATGCATCTTTCAATGCATCGGAATTGAAAGTTGAGAAAAATCCAAGTAAATGGGAAGCATTGTATACAGGTGCTTCATCAAGTAAAATCAAATTCTGATCAGCTGCACCACCTCGAACATAAAACCCTGAGCCTCCTTCTCCGGCACTTTTCACACCAGGTAAAAGCTGCATAGTTTTAATAATATCTTTTTCACCGAAAATTACCGGAAGTTTTGCAAGTTCTTTTGGGTCAAGGCGTTCAACACCCATCAACGGATCGCGCACGTTCTCATCGGGTTGAGTACCGGAAATAATTACTTCCTCAATTTCAGTCGCTTTTCCGACAATTTCTATAATGACGTCCTTACGTACATCAGCAGAAAGATTAATCTCTTCAACGATATCCTTGTAACCCGGAAATGAAAAAATGATAGAATAAGTTCCTTGCGGAAGAGTAAGTGAATAGAAACCATATTCATTGGTTACTGTTCCCATAGAACTGCCCTTTACTCTAATTTGGGCACCAATAACATCTTCACCGTCTGATTTATCGGTAATAGTTCCGCTCAAGGTGGCGTTCGTTTGTGCGAACAGAGAATGGGAGCAGAAAAAGATTGCAAGCAGCAGAAGCTTTGTTCTCATCTAATTCAAAATTTGGGGCAAAAATGCAACCTTTAATTGATTTAGGAGGTACATTCCACCGATATTCAAATAAATTGTGAAAGTTTAAGATTATTGAACTCCTTCGCCTTTCATTTTTTCTGCATTTTCTGCCATTTTCAATGAATCGATCATCTCCTGGATATCCCCGTTCATGAAAACTCCAAGATTGTACATGGTTTTGTTAATGCGGTGATCGGTAATCCTTCCTTGCGGATAATTGTATGTCCGGATTTTAGCCGAACGGTCACCACTTGAGACCAATGTTTTTCGGTGGGCAGCCCGTTCATTATGCAAACGATCTAATTCTGCCTGGTACAGACGGGAACGCAATACTGAAATTGCCTGCGCTAAATTTTTATGCTGTGAACGCCCGTCCTGACATTCAACCACGGTTCCTGTTGGAATATGCGTTAAGCGGATAGCAGATTCTGTTTTGTTAATATGCTGTCCACCCGCTCCGGATGCACGAAACGTATCTTTACGTACATCATTCATGTCCAGTTCAAAATCTACTTCTTCGGCTTCAGGTAAAACCGCCACTGTAATTGCAGAAGTGTGCACACGCCCCTGAGATTCTGTTTCAGGAACACGCTGAACACGGTGAACACCCGATTCAAACTTCAACATTCCGTAGATTCCTTCACCTTCAACACTCATGGAAACTTCCTTATAACCTTTTACGGTTCCTTCAGACGAGTTCACAATCTCATATCTCAGG
>CBFGMW010000566.1:0-2190 GCA_965649925.1 uncultured Fluviicola sp. | reverse complement strand
GTTTTCAAAGTGAATAAAGCAAAAAAAACAATAAAACATTAAAAACTGTCTACCCCGATGAGTGCCAATCATGACGCAATCTGGAATTCTTGTCTTAAAGTGATTAAAGACAACCTGCCTCTTCAAGCTTATAAAACTTGGTTCGAACCAATTATACCCGTAAGAATTGAAGACAGCGTGTTAACTATTCAGGTGCCTTCCCACTTCTTTTACGAGTGGTTGGAAGAACATTATATTACATTATTAAAAAAGGTGATCAAAAAAGAATTAGGGACAGAAGGACAGTTGGAATACAGTATTGTCATGGAAAACTCTCCTAACAATTCAAATCCTTACACGGTAAAGCTTCCTGCATCTAACAAGAAAGCAGTGAAAAATGCTCCTATGAATATGCCAATAGATATTTCGGAAAACCCGATTAAAAATCCATTTATTATTCCCGGGTTACGTAAGGTAAACGTTGATTCGAACCTGAATCCCTCTTATTCTTTCGAGAATTTTGTAGAAGGAGACTGTAATCGATTAGCTCGCTCAGCGGGCTACGCAGTTGCAAATAAGCCAGGTGGAACCGCATTCAACCCTTTATTGATTTATGGTGGTGTTGGATTAGGAAAAACGCATTTGGCGCATTCAATTGGTATTGGTGTAAAAAACCAGTTCCCGAATAAAACAGTTCTATACGTTAGTTCAGAAAAATTCGCGCACCAGTTTATTGACGCAGTAAGAAACGGTACAACAAATGATTTCATTCATTTCTATCAAATGATTGATGTTTTAATCATTGATGATGTGCAGTTTTTCTCAGGAAAAGAAAAAACACAGGATGTATTCTTCCATATTTTCAATCACCTGCACCAAAACGGCAAACAGATTATCTTAACATCTGATAAACCGCCGGTAGAAATGCAGGGAATGGAGCAGCGCTTACTTTCTCGTTTTAAATGGGGACTTTCGGCAGATTTATCTACTCCGGACCTGGAAACGCGTATTGCGATCATGGAGAAGAAAATGTACGGCAGCGGAATTGAATTACCGAATGAGGTAGTTGAATACTTAGCATACAGTATCAATACAAACATCCGCGAGATGGAAGGCGCAATGACATCTTTGTTAGCACAGGCATCGTTGAACAAAAAAGCAATTACGCTTGAGTTGGCGAAGCAAATGATCGACAAGTTTGTTAAGAACACCGCACGTGAAGTATCTATTGACTACATTCAAAAAGTGGTTTGTGATTACTTCGATCTTCCGATTGAAATGCTGAAATCTAAAACACGTAAGCGTGAAGTAGTTCAGGCTCGTCAGATTTCCATGTATTTCTCTAAAAAGATGACGAAATCATCATTGGCAAGTATCGGAGCTCATTGTGGCGGAAAAGATCACGCAACAGTACTGCACGCCTGCAGAACGGTAATGAATCTGTCTGAAACAGACAAACAGTTCAGAGCCTACCTGGAAGACCTGGAGAAAAAATTAACGATCCAATAAATATTGAATCCCGGTACTTCGACTTTGCTCAGTACCGGGATTTTTGTTTTAAGAAAGTGTCTGTATGTCAAACGGCAAGTTTCAAACAATTGATTCTCTCAGCGAAGGGTTCTACAAGGAAAAAGGATCTAAATTTATCGCTTACGCCATTCCGTGTACTTCAGAAAGCGAAGTAAAACAACACATTTCACAATTACGCAGAGAAAACCCACAAGCTTGTCATGTTTGTTCGGCATTCAGACTAGGCAGCGACAAAAAACTTTATCGATCCAGTGATGATGGTGAACCGTCAAATTCTGCTGGCCCGCCGATATTGGGACAGATTCAGTCTTTTGATCTTACCAATGTTCTAATTGCGGTTGTTCGCTATTATGGCGGAACAAATCTCGGTGTTGGCGGTTTGATTAACGCCTACAAAACATCTGCAAAACAAGCCCTGGAAAACGCTAAGATCATTGAAGCCGAAGACAGTATAAGAATCGACTTTCAATTTGCATACGAAGAACTTTCTACTGCAATGAAACTGATCAAGAAATCCGGATGCAGGATCATCAAACAGGAAATCAACAGTGTTTGCCGGTTTACGGTAGAGATCCAGGTTTCTGACGAAGAACAGATAAACGAGATACAAACCAGATATTTACAATAATAATATGGATTTAGAGAACAATGAATTATTGAAACATCTTGTTAAACTACAAG
>CBFGMW010000565.1:0-2191 GCA_965649925.1 uncultured Fluviicola sp. | reverse complement strand
TTTCGGGGAACAATGGTCAATTGCAGAGAACAACGGGAATGTGAATACAATCAGCGTTCATTACCAGATCGGAAGCGCTATAACCAGCACAACAGCCGGAACCTGGACAGCCGCACCAGCACTGGATTTTGACCAAATTTGGTCGAATACAAACAGTTCAGGACTTGGTGGAACAGCTTGTACCGGAACATCGGCTCAATGCCTTGCGTTAAATGGAAATGCCGCAGCGAACAGAATTCAGATCAGTGCATGTTTGGATGTAAACATTCCGGCGGGTCAGGATTTTTTCCTCCGGTGGCAAGATGTGGACAATTCTGCAAACGACCATCATTTGCAAATTGACGATTTAAGCATTACTCCTTTTACCGACAATTGTTCGGTAGTTTTACCGGTTACCTGGGGAGAAATGGAAGCTGTGGTTGAAGAAGATGACGTAACCATTGGTTGGACAATGGAAAGCGAATTCAATAACGATTATTTTACTTTTGAACTGCTAAATCTTCAAAAGATGACTTTCGAACCCATTTCTACAATAAAAAGTAAAGGTGATCACACTTCTCCTGAGAACTACCAGCTTGAAATTCCCGGATTAAAACCAAATGAATACTTCTTCCGGCTGAAACAAACGGATTTCGACGGCAGAACCTCATATTCTTCTATTCAGTCGTTTGAAATTAGAAATGTGTCCAATGAAATTCACCACGAGAACGGGCAACTTGTTTCGAACAAAGCGTTTTCACCGGGAACTGAATTACAGATTAGATCTATGAACGGTTCGTTAATCTTTGAAATTGAAATTCACGAGCCGACAGACAAAATTGCAGTGCCGGAAATGAATTCGGGAATCGTAATTGTTCAGTATTCGAACGGGATTTTCTTTAACAACGAAAAAGTATGGATCAATAATTATTGATCCATACCATTATTTTCTATTGCAGATTCTGCAGAGGCATCACTATCTTTCCAAAGATCTTTTTTCGCACCATCGAAAATAACGTAGTTTCTGAACGAGCATTCCAGATCACCATTAAAAAGCTTGATCTTTCTACTAGGTTTCAACCCGATAGATTTGAATCCTTCTTCGCTTGAAGAACTCATCCAGCAGTTGTAACGCTGCATTATAAATTTAAAGGCTGTTCCGATGTCGGCATACAATTCTTCAATATTATCCATTAAACGCTCACCATACGGAGGATTTGTAACCAAAACACCAGGTCCTTCCGGAATTTCTACTTCCTGGAAAGCTTCTGCCTTTATATCAATAAAACGTCCGAATGAAAATCCGCGCAGGTTTCTTTTAGTAATCAAAACCATTTGAGGATCAATATCACTTCCAACTATTTTCACGTCCATTGATCGAACAACTTTGTGTGCCCCGTCATGTAATTCCTGCCAAATATCCGGAGAATAGTTTTTCAGATTCTTAAATGCATAATGTGTTCTTTCTATCGAAGAAGGAATGCCTAAGGCAAGTAAAGCGGCTTCTATCAGAAGTGTTCCTGAACCACAGAACGGGTCGAAAAAAGTAGATTTTCTATCCCAGCCTGACATGCGGATCAATCCGGCAGCAACCACTTCATTCAAAGGCGCTTCACCAGTACTTTCACGGTATCCGCGATGAAACAACGGTGCCCCGCTCGTATTAATTGAAAGAACGCCTTCTTTTTCGCGAACGTAAATATCAATTACTAATTGCGGTGATTTCACGTTGATATCCGGCCTGTCGCCTATTTTATCTCTGAAACAGTCAACAACAGCATCTTTCACCAATAAAAACGGAAACTGGGAATGCGAGAATAAACTTGAATGTACAGCACCTTTAACAACAAACGTTTTGTCAACATTAAACCATTGAGTCCAGTCAATTTTTGATGCTTCTTTATACAAGTCGCGATCTTCCTTCAACTGGAAAGTACTTAACTCAACCAAAACAGAAAGAGCGCATCGTGAATACAGATTCAATTTGTATACATCATTCCATGTCCCCTTTAAACGAACGGCTCTGTTCAACACCTCAATATTCTCATAGCCCAGCTCTTCCAATTCTTCCTTCAGAGCCTGTTCTAAACCATAAAAGGTCTTAAGAACCAATACTAATTCACCGTTCGATTGCGTTTTTGTTTCCATTGGTGCAAAGTTACGAGAAAAAGCGTTAGTTTTTGATTCAGACAACATACGTTCGGTGAGTATA
>CBFGMW010000564.1:0-2197 GCA_965649925.1 uncultured Fluviicola sp. | reverse complement strand
TGCAGCAGAATATCGAGATTCAAACGAATGCTCTTGAAATTGTAAGACTTCAAAAGGAATCGGCGAAAGTTACCGAACTGGCCGTAAAGAAGTTTGAAGCCGAAGTTTTTAAGAATCAAAGCCGTCAGTACTACATCAAACAGGAAATTATTGAAACAGAAAACAAAATTAATTTCCTGGTGGGCAGAACACCGCAACCCGTTCAAAGAACAAGCGTCAATTTCGAAGATCTGGTTCCTAACTCAGTTTATACAGGAGTTCCGTCGCAATTATTGGACAATCGTCCGGATATTAAACAGGCAGAATTAGAATTAACCGCCGCAAAACTGGACATCAAAGTTGCGAAGGCGAACTTCTATCCTTCCCTGCGTTTAACAGCAAGTTTGGGTTCGCAAACCTTCAATCCGGGTTACATGCTTCAGCTGCCGGAATCAATGCTCTATTCATTAGCCGGAGACATGGTTGCTCCGCTGATCAATAGAAATGCATTGAAAGCACAGTATGCAACAGCAAATTCGAAGCAAATTCAGGCGGTTTACAATTACGAACAACACATTCTGAATGCATACATCGAAGTAGCAAACCAGGTTTCCATGATGAACAATCTAAAACTGAGCTACGATTTGAAGGAAAAGCAGGTTGCTGCCTTGAAGCAATCCATCGAAATCTCGACAGATTTGTTCAAATCGGCTCGTGCAGATTACATGGAAGTATTGTTAACACAGCGTGATGCGCTGGATTCGCGTTTTGAACTGATTGAAACAAAAATGCAGCAAATGCACGCAATGATTAATATTTACCAGGCATTGGGTGGAGGCTGGAGAAAATAATCTCTCTTCTGCTCCTTTATTCGATAGTGGCTTAGAAACACGCGGATAAAATGGAAAGGTCTTTCGATAGTAGCGGAAGACCTTTCTTATTTTTAAGCTTTAGGAAGCTAAAAACTCTTAATCAATAACTTCTACATTCTTACCAAGCGTTTTGAAACGAACACCGTTTTCCTGTACAATTGTAATTGTCAGATGCCCGGTTTTACTAATATTCAAATCGGTTGCTCTTCCCGATTTCCCTTTGTGGGTTCCGGCTATGACTTTGCAGAGGGAACCGTCAACGAGCTGCTGACTATTTGAAGTATTTAGTACTGGCATACCTTCTATTGTTCAATAAAAATGAGTAACCAAAGTATGAAAAATCCGGGATCATTAATCCCACAAGCCAATTTGGGCCAATCCGAAAACCAAACTAAGATAGAGGCAAACAATAAAAACCAGTACACTCCAGGTATTGGCTACTACTTTTTTCCAACCACCATGCCAGCGCATAAAATCCATGAGATAATAATTAATCCCACCAAGCATTCCACCTGCTGTAACTGTTAAAACGGGAATAGCCAAAATTCCCGGACTTGGTCCCGGTCCTGCAACTATATAAAGAAAAAGAAAGAAACCGATAGCCAATGCAGAAGCTATTGCAGCTCCAATGAATAAACATTTTCCCAATGAACTGGGATGAAGCGGTTTATAAGATTCGTTGTGTATCATAAAAGGTGTTTTTAATTGATTGAAACAAATATACAAAAGCACTTTGAAAAACAAAGTTAATACTCAGAACAATTTAATTAAACAATCACAATTACTTGTTTTTTCGATTGAACAGCAGTACCAGAAAACTGATTGAGCTAAAGAGTAAAGCCAAACAACCACAGAGAATCGCGCCGTTTCCAGAAATACTTCCTACACCTCCTCCTGATTTACTTGTTGTGACTCCTTGAGATGAGATTCCTTCATAATTGAGATAAAATCCAATGCAGAGAATAATTACTCCTCCAAAAAGTCCCAGCCATGACATCACTCTATATCGTTCCATAACCAGTCATATTTATTTTTCGAGTAATTCGATTACCTCCCGTATTCCAGCCAAAGCCCATGTTCAGCAACAACATGCATTAATTCTACATCCCAGTTCTTTTCTACTAACCGTGAGTCCCTGGAATCATTCCAATTCGAAAAATAAATGATTCTTCCCCGGTACGGATGAAAAAAGAAATAATCGTCCAGATTCTTCACTTCCGGATGCCCTGCAATACTTAGTGTGTTTGAAGCAAGTTGTTTGCGTATATGCGGGAAATAAAAGGAATATTTCGGAAGAGAATCTTTCTCGCTTGTATAGAAACTCAAACCGAGTTGTCGCACTTCGC
>CBFGMW010000563.1:0-2197 GCA_965649925.1 uncultured Fluviicola sp. | reverse complement strand
AGCATAAGAAACCCGCTTTTGATATTCTTTTAACGATCAGTACACATGACCCGTTTGTTTATCCTGAAAAAGAACGGTTTACCAAACTGGCGCGAGCCAAATTCACGTCGATTAAGAAAACGAGTAAATTCTTCGGAATGCTGAATACAAATGCAGCGCAGTTCGGGTCATACATGTATTTAGACCAGCAGTTGAAAAAGTATTTTGCTGAATTAAAGAAACGTCCCGACTTCCAAAACACTATTTTCATTCTAACCGGCGATCATGGTTCTGAAATGTGGCGACGAAGTGCGCTTTCAAAGTATCATGTTCCTATGATCATTTATTCTCCTTTGCTGAAAGAAGCCTATTCTTCCAAAGAAATCGTTTCACACCTCGATCTCACTCCAACGCTGCATGCGTATTTGCAGCAGGTGTATGGAATGGAATTGCCTGAATACACTTCGTACATTGGACGACAATATTTACTGCCAAATGAAAAAGGAGACCGTTCTTTTGTTTTTACAACAGATCAACTGAAGAACAGGGATTTGATTATGGGGCATCTTGCTTTAATTGAGAATAAGTTATACCGTGTCGATTCAGGGTTTAATTTGACCGAAATTAAGAACAAAAAACTGCGTAATAAACTGTTGGAACAACGTGAATTATATAAGAGAATGAGTCGTTATACGCTTCATCAGAACAATTTGATTCCGGCGAAAAGCTATTATCAGTACTACGAGAAATTGGTATGGGAGCAGGCTTCAGAACGCAAGTATAAAATTGATCGTTATCCAAAGCACAAGGAATTGGTTTTGGTTGGAAACATCGAAAAAACGCTCTTAGATCGACAAAAAATCAAGATCAATGTTTCAATTAAATGCTCCATTCCCAAAGGATATTCGGCTGATTCACTTCCCGACCTGATCATGAGTTCAGAACCTTTAACCCGCATGGACAGAAAGAAAACAGTTTACAGGTTAGTTCGTCCGGCCGGATTAAACAAAAACAATTCCGGAAACGAAAGCAAGTTTCAGTACGAATTATCCTTCAATTCGAAACAACTGGCCCAATTGAAAAAACTAAAACAATGTTACGTTTACCTCTACTACAAAATGGAGAAGTCTCCACGAATTATCGAAGCAGAAACAGTAATTTCAACCATTAAATAATTCAACGAAATGTTAAGTCCCGGTTTAATTGCATCAGTACTCATAATTTACTTTTTAGCACTCATCGTTATTGCATATTACACTTCCAGAAATGCTGATTCAAACGCTTTCTTCACTGGAAACCGGCAAAGTTCATGGTATTTGGTTGCTTTCGGAATGATTGGAACCTCGCTTTCGGGAGTGACTTTTATTTCAGTGCCCGGTCAGGTCGGCTCTCAGGCCATGAGTTATTTTCAGGTGGTTCTGGGGTATATTATTGGTTATGTTGTAATTGCTCAAATTTTGATGCCGCTTTATTATCGACTGAATGTTATTTCCATATATGAATATCTGAAACAGCGTTTCGGGCTGGTTAGTTATAAAACCGGGGCGGCATTTTTCATTCTTTCACGTACACTCGGATCAGCTACCCGTTTGTTTTTAGCAACTGAGGTGCTTCATTTGTTTTTGTTCAAAGATTTGGATGTACCATACTTTTTAACTGCGCTTGTAACAGTTGTGCTTATCTGGATTTACACTTTCCGGGGCGGAATTAAAACGATTGTTATTACCGATACTTTTCAAACTATTTTCCTCATTTCATCTGTTATCATTTGTACAGTAATAATTGCTAACACACTCGGGGTAAACTTTTCCGGCTTGTATGATAAGATTACAGCGTTGAAAACTCCCGCCGGAAATTCAATGACACAGATTTTGTTCTTCGATGATCCGAATGCCAAAAACTACTTTCCAAAAATGTTCTTTGGCGGAATGTTTCTCGCTATTGCGATGACTGGTTTGGATCAGGATCTTATGCAGAAGAACCTAAGCTGTAAGTCGATAAAAGATGCGCAGAAAAACATGTATTCATTTACAGTTGTACTGGTCATTACAAATTTCCTGTTTTTGCTATTAGGAGGTGCGCTTTACGCATACTCTTATGCTAAAGGAGTAACCTTGCCCGAAGCGGCAGATCATGCGTTTCCCTATTTGGCCCTGAATAAATTTGGAATGGTTGCCGGAATTTTCTTCTTACTTGGAATTACAGCTTCATCTTATGC
>CBFGMW010000562.1:0-2217 GCA_965649925.1 uncultured Fluviicola sp. | reverse complement strand
TGGAACAGGAATCGCAGGAAACGAATTTGATCCTTCATTAGCAGGAGTTGGCGGACCATACACCATTACGTACACTTACACGAACCCGCTTTCAGGATGTTCGAATTCCGGAACATTCGATGTTTCCGTAACCTCATCGGTTGGAATTGCGGAATTGGCAAACGGGTCTTCGTTTGAAGTTTATCCGAATCCGGCAAGCGAAGAAATGACTGTTCGAATCTACCTTTCGGAAAGTGCTGCTGTGAACGCTGTTTTATATGATACGCAAGGTCGAAGTATTTCAATTCAAACTTCCGAATTGGTGTCAGAAGGCGAACACAAACTGGTCATCAATCGTTCTGCACTTCAGCTTTCTTCGGGAACGTATATCCTAAAAGTAAAAGTAGATTCAGACGAAAAAACACTCAAAGTAGTATTCCAATAACGAACTAATAACTAGTCGGCCTGTCTGAAAATGGCGGGTCGGCTTTTTCAATTCATCTATGAAAAAAATTCTTTTACTTTTTATCATAAACTCAATTGCCGGAACTTCTTTTTCCCAGGAGGAAAAATTCTCCGACACAAAAATCCGTTCCAGCTTTATTTGTTACGACTATTTATTTGCGATTCAGCATCCTGACACAATTATCGGGTTGAATCTTCGTCAGCAAAACGTAACGGAATTACCCGAAACCGTAGGAGGTTTGTACAAACTGGAATTCATCAACATGATGAAAAATTCAGTTGTTGTGATTCCACAATCGTTCGGGGATTTAAAGCGTTTGAAAATCGCCAATCTTCGCCAGAATAAGATCACTGATTTACCGGCTTCATTCTTCCAATTGAAAAAATTAGGCGAATTGGATTTGAGTAAAAATGCTCTGGACACTATCAATTACGACTGGAACAAACTCAAATCACTTTGTCAGCTTGCACTGTCAACAAACCACCTGGTTCAGATTCCTGAATCTATGACAAGGGTTAAAAACCTTTCGCACGTTGATTTCTCTTACAATGAATTGCACAATCTCCCGGCAGGATTCGGAAAATCAAAACACCTGGAATCTTTTAATTGTTCATTCAATCAACTGAAACAAATTCCGGCAGATTTGCTGCAAAACCAAACACTTCAGGAACTCATTCTTGACAACAATGAATTACAGCAATTACCAAACTCGTTTTCAGCTAAAAGTCAGTTGCGTGTTTTACTTATTTCGAATAATCAATTAGCGAGTTTGCCTGAAAGCATTGCTCAACTATCTAACCTGGAAACTTTAGGATTGTCGAACAATCAAATCACTCAGTTTCCGCAAGATCTAAGCCGATTAAAGAGCCTGAAAACCTTAATCATCATTAACAATCCTATTTCAACCGAAGAACTGAACCGCATTCAAAAAGCCCTTTCGAATACAAAAATTGTAATTGAATAGATTATGAAAAATGGATTTGTATACCTGAGTTTGTTTTTAGCCTTAGCTTGTATTGTAAGCTTTACGAACGGCACTCAATCTTCTTCAGAATTAAGCGCGGTAGATCTTCAAAAGAAAAAAGAAGAACTTGGCAAATTGCTTTTTTTTGAAGAAAGTTTATCAAATCCGGCAGGAAAATCCTGCGCCAGTTGTCATGCTCCCGAAAATGGATTTGCCGATCCAACCGGAAAACCTGTTTCGGAAGGAGTTTTTTCGTTAAGCGGGTCGCGCAATTCTCCAACGGTTGCATACGCAGCATACAGTCCTGAATTTGGTTATGATGCCGAGGAGGACGTTTATTTCGGCGGACAGTTTTGGGATGGTCGCGCACGTAATTTGAGTGAGCAAGCCAAAGGTCCGTTGCTGAATCATTTGGAAATGAACAATTCCAACAAAAAAATGGTGGTAGAAACCGTGAAGAAAAGCAAATGTGCGGATTTGTTTCTTGAGATTTACGGCAAAAATGCATTTGAGAACACCGACATGGCATTTGAACACCTGACAGAAGCACTGGAAGCTTACGAAAAAACAATCGAAGTAAACCCGTTCAGTTCCAAATACGATTTGTACCTGGAAGGAAAAGTGAAACTTACTCCAAAAGAAAAGCATGGATTGAAAGTATTCAACGATCCGAAAAAGGGAAACTGTGCTGCCTGTCATACTTCTGTAAAAGACGAAATCACTCAACGCGTTTTGTTTACTGACTTCACTTACGACAATTTAGGTATTCCAAAGAATGCTTCCTTGAACAACGGATTAATTGATTACG
>CBFGMW010000561.1:0-2218 GCA_965649925.1 uncultured Fluviicola sp. | reverse complement strand
AGTTAAATACATCCGGATGTGCTTTTTCAATCTCATCAAGTAAGATGATAGAATACGGTTTACGACGAACTTTCTCAGTTAACTGACCACCTTCTTCATATCCAACATATCCCGGAGGCGCTCCTACTAATCGGGAAATAGAAAATTTCTCCATGTACTCCGACATGTCAATTCGGATTAACGAATCTTCTGAGTCGAACAAATATTTAGCAAGAACTTTGGCTAATTGTGTTTTACCAACTCCGGTTGGCCCGAGGAAGAAAAATGAACCGATTGGTTTGTTCGGATCTTTCAATCCGGCACGATTACGCTGAATGGCTTTCACCACTTTTTCAACGGCTTCATCCTGACCAATTACTTTACCTTGCAATTCAACAGCCATTGTTGCCAATTTCCCCATTTCGGTTTGAGCAACACGAGTAACCGGAATTCCACACATCATAGAAACAACTTCTGCAACATGTTCTTCAGTCACAGTAACGCGTTTCGCTTTGGAATCATCTTCCCAGCGTTTCTTAGCCTCTTCTAATTTTTCCTGCAGCTTACGCTCCTCATCACGCAACACAGCCGCTTCCTCATACTTCGATTGTTTAATAACAATGTTTTTCTGGTTGCTGATGTCTTCGATCTGTTTTTCAATATCCAGGATTTCCTGCGGAACATTAATATTATTCAGGTGAACCCGTGAACCAACTTCATCCAGGGCATCAATTGCCTTATCCGGTAAATGACGATCAGTAATATAGCGTTCGGTCAATTTCACACAAGCTGCAATTGCTTCCGGTGTATAACTAACCATGTGGTGATCTTCGTAGCGCTCCTTGATGTTGTTCAGGATCTGGATCGTTTCCTCAATAGTTGTCGGTTCGATCAAAACTTTTTGGAAGCGGCGCTCCAATGCACCATCTTTCTCAATATACTGGCGATACTCATCCAATGTTGTTGCGCCTATTGCCTGCATTTCTCCGCGAGCTAAAGCCGGTTTGAACATGTTCGAGGCATCCAGTGATCCACTCGCACCTCCAGCACCAATAATCGTATGAATCTCATCAATAAACAGGATAATGTCCGGATTTTTCTCAATCTCCGCCATAACTGCTTTCATACGCTCTTCGAACTGTCCGCGGTATTTGGTACCTGCAACTAAAGATGCCAAATCGAGTGAAATGATTCGTTTACTGAACAAAACCCGCGAAACTTTACGCTGCACGATGCGCAGTGCTAATCCTTCAGCAATGGCACTTTTACCAACTCCAGGTTCACCGATCAGAATCGGGTTATTCTTCTTTCTACGTGATAGAATCTGAGAAACACGTTCAATTTCTTTTTCACGCCCTACAATCGGATCCAGCTTACCGGCTTCTGCCATTTTGGTCAAATCTCTCCCGAAATTATCCAATACCGGCGTTTTTGATTTTGGGTCTGTAGGTTTACGCTGAGCACCAAAAGTTTGGTCCTCTTCTTCTGACGAGCTCGACATTTCAGCCCGTGGTTGTGTATTTTCGTCTAACATATCGTTTATTTCTACTTTAACTGTATCGTAATTTACACCATGTTTCTCTAACATGCGGCAAACTACGGAATCATCGTCCTTGAGCATCGAAAGTAATAAATGTTCTGTTCCAATGTGCGGACTTTTAAATAATTTCGATTGTAAATAGGTAATCTTTAACAATCGTTCGGCTTGCTTTACTAAAGAAATATTCTCTTTGACAGTACCTGAAACTTTGGCAGTCTGAATCAATTTAGATTCAAGCTCCTGTTTTAACTGTGGCAGATCAATATGAAAGCCTCTCAGAATCTGAACGGCCTTCCCTTCTCCTTCGCGCAAAATCCCTAATAAAAAATGCTCTACACCAATAAAATCGTTCCCTAAACGCAACGCCTCTTCCCTGCTGTAACTGAGAACTTCTCTAACCCTTGGTGAAAATTTTGCTTCCATATTCAACAAAAATAAACTGTAACATCATAGTTTATGCCACAATACAAATATACAACTATTGAAAATGTTAATAAGTACTTCAAATCAGCCTTTTTTCACCGCTTTTTGTTAGTAAAATAAGGATAAAAGTGAATTTTAACTCGGTTTAAAAGACTAATTTCGACCCTTTGTTCTTATTACATAGAATCACACTTAAAATTAAAAATACGACAGGATGGCAGATGGAGAAAAAATAATCCAGATTAACATCGAAGATGAAATGAAATCAGCGTACAT
>CBFGMW010000560.1:0-2234 GCA_965649925.1 uncultured Fluviicola sp. | reverse complement strand
TGGTAGAATTAGGAATGGAAAATCGACACTTTGAAACGAGAACTCAAAAAGAAATGAACAATCAATCAAATGATTATCAATGAAATGTATAATCGTTACAATAAACTCATTTACAAAGGAATCATCTCTGAATACATGCGTGATTGATCGAATAAATGACTTATTAAGAAACCAACTTAAAAATCTCCATTGAAACTTGTCACACTCTTTATTTTACTTCCCTTCCTGAACTGCTGGTCGCAGCTGGGAAGTAAGCGCCAGTTTGAACTGGATAGTATTGTTTCAACCATACCCGTTCCCGTTAAAAAGGATGCTGCCAAAGTTCATTCCTACCTGGATAGTCTTGGGGAGAATGACGAAGAAAAAGTGTGGATGTTTTACGGCTTTATCGGAACTCATTGCCGGTATGATCATGTTCGGTTCAAAAAACTGAAAGCATCTGATTATTCACCTTATACAACGGTTAGCAAAAGCAGCGGAGTTTGTCGCGATTTTGCCGAGCTATTTGATTTTTTCTGTGATCGAAGCAATATTCCGTGCTACAAGGTAACAGGAAAAACACCCGTTTCCATCTGGTATCGAATGAAGATGTTTTTTCATTTTTACAATTGCAAAATAACGCATTCCTGGAACGTTGTAAAAATCAATGGCAGCTGGCAGCTGATGGATCCAACATGGGCGCATGTGCAACTTAAACGCAAAGTTCCGGTATATGATAAACGCGGGAAATTAAAAGAAACACTCATCGTTAAATCAGTAAATAGAACCTATTATAATCCTGATCCTGTGTTCATGGCACAAACACATGCTCCGGCAAATCCTGCGTTCTATTTGTTCTACAAAATCCCTGAATACAAAGCAGCATTGAAGAAAAGGAGAAAAGATAAAAAAATCTATGCTGATAGTCTGAATTACCAAACGTATCTGGATGCACAGATTAACAATCGGTTTGCAGCGTTCAACCGAACATTTGATTCGTTATCGGGCCGCTATTCAGGAATTGTCTTCGGTGTCAGTGAATATAACCGGGTTTTGAACGAACCTTTATTGAAACGCACACCACAAAACCCTTTCAGCCTTGAAGGATATCAGCAGGATTCTATTTATTGCGCCGAATTGTTTAATTACATGAAAACAGCCTGTGATCATTATGACAAAACCGGTTATGAAATATTCCTGAATGAACACCAGGAACTTCGCGAAAAGTATTTGAAATCGCTTACGAAGAAAAAATAGTTCAGGAAAGCAGCGCAATACATTGCTCCCGTTCCGCCCAAAGTTCGTCAACGGTCAATTCTATTTGCGGATTTCGCTTGAGCCAGCTTTCCATATAATGTTTGTGAATTGCGGGTTTCCATTCCGAAACCTGGTTGGGCTCAGCGCGCTGTTCACGAATAATCTTAGCTCCTATTTTCTCTTTGTCGAAACCAACCGCCGTATAATCGAACCGTTCACCGTTGTAGCGTAAATAACAATGTGCTTCGGGAATTGCAGTGTAAGGTTTATTCGCAAAGAAATCGGTCAAAACCGGGTTTGTTTCCGGGCTCATTAAAAAGATCCCCACGATCAGTTCTACTTCCTGAACTTTATTCTCATCAGCCAGATAGGCCAGCAACGCATGTTTCGAAGAACAGGTTCCTTTCTGTTCGGTTAACACGAGCGTAAAATCGGTCCGATTGGCATTTCTGCCGTACGGAAGTTTCTGAACATATTCGCATGCTTCGGAAAAGGTATTTATTCCAAGCTCACGAAAAGCGGTTGAGTAGATATCGTTAGAAGAAAGGTGGAAGTCAACCATACAGGAAATTGCTAATTTGAACTATATGAATCCTCCCCCTTAGTCCCTTCCGAAGGGGGAAACCCGGAATAGTCATTCTTTTAATTAGTAATTGGTAATTTGAAATTTAAAGTCACATTCCCGGCATTCCGCCTTTCATTCCGCGCATTTGTTTCATCATGCCCATCATGTTTTTCGGATTGCTCATCATTTTCATCATCTTCTTGGTATCTTCAAACTGTTTCATCAATTTGTTCACCTCCTGGATATTTCTTCCTGCTCCTGCGGCAATACGATTTTTACGTGTTACGTTGATCAATCCCGGATTTGCACGCTCTTTCGGAGTCATGGAATAAATAATTGCTTCAATGTGTTTGAATGCATCATCCTGGATATCTACATCTTTCACAGCTTTTCCCATTCCCGGGATCATTCCCATCAGATCTTTCATGTTACC
>CBFGMW010000559.1:0-2236 GCA_965649925.1 uncultured Fluviicola sp. | reverse complement strand
CGATTTCCGGTCAAAATTCCAGAGAAAAGCTGGTACAAACTCATAGATAGTAATTCGGCTTCTTCCTGAGTGTCGGCTGCAATTGCATTTACACAAGCTAAAATGTATGGTTTATCCAGAAATTCGGATGGTTGAAAATTGTGTTTGTATATCGCAATGGCTTGTTTAAACTGTTGCGGGGCGAAATGCGAAGCGAATGCATAGGGCAATCCCATTTCTGCTGCTAAGTATGCGCTATCTGTACTCGATCCTAAGATCCAGATCGGAATATCGAGCCCTTCACCCGGAAATGCACGAACCGCTGATGTTTTGTTTTCTGCGCTGAAATAGGTTTGAAGCGCTTTCACGTCGTTCGGAAATTGATATGCTGTATTCAAATCATTTCTTCTCAATGCTGCAGCTGTTTGCTGATCCGTTCCCGGAGCTCTTCCCAATCCGAGATCAATCCTTCCGGGATACAACGTTTCCAAAGTTCCGAATTGCTCTGCAATGGCCAATGGCGCATGGTTCGGAAGCATAATTCCGCCCGAACCAACGCGGATTTTTGTTGTTTTTGATGCGATGTGACCAATCAAAACCGAAGTTGCCGAACTCGCTATGTACTGCATGTTGTGATGCTCGGCAAGCCAAATGCGCTCATAGCCATGTTTCTCTGCCTGTTGCGCAACTGCAACTGTTCTTGCTATTGCAGAGGCTGCATTTCCGCCTTTGGTAATAATAGAAAGGTCGAGGACGGAATACTTGATTTTTTTCATGCTCAAAGTTACGGATAGCAAAATCAAATTGGTAGTAACCTGGGTAAATAGTTTGTTAAATTGTACTATTATTTCACGAGTCTATCCTTAGCTCCGTTTAGAGTTCTACTTTTACCTTGTACAAGAATTTAAAGTACTAACTATGAGAAACCTGCTGATAATCATTTCCGTTTTTGCTTGTTTGTTAGCATCCTGTAGTTTCAATAAACTCTTTCTACAGCCAACAAAAGCTCCTTTGGGAGTAAAAAAAATAACCTATTCATCTGAACTTGATACTACGGTTATTACATTCGACACCATTTCACATCAACCGCATTATCTCAATGGGAGAGGAGAAACTATTGAAGTTGATTATACAATTGAAAGCGTCAATTTTTTAAGCGAAAGTGGCAATATGCTGAATGGCTGGTTTCTGAAACCGAAAAATCAACCGGCAAAAGTGACGGTTCTTCATTTACACGGAAATGCAGGTTTTCTGGTAGAACAAATCGCGTTAATAGCACCACTGGTAAAAGATGGATTTCAAATTTTGATGGTCGATTACAGTGGTTTTGGTTTCTCAGAAGGAAAAGCTTCGCGTAAAAATGTTCTGATCGATGCAAATTCGGCTTTGGCCTATCTTCAAACACGACCGGAAGTTGCCGGCACGAAACTGGTTATATACGGTCAATCGCTAGGCGGACATGTTTCTGCGGTTGTAGCTGAACAGCATCAAAATGAAATCGACGGGTTAATCATAGAAGGAGCTTTTTCTTCGCATCACGATATTGCAGCTGAATCGGCCGGAATTTTTGGAAGAATTTTCGTTCGGGAAATGTATAGTGCGAAGAAATCCATCAAAAAATTCCATAAACCGGTTTTGATCATTCACAGCAAAGAAGATGAGGTAATTCCCTATTTCATGGGCGAAAAACTTGCGGCATTGGCAAATCAGCCGAAGGAATTTTATACTGTCGATAAAGAGCATATTTGTGCAAATTTGTACTATTCAGACAGCGTTTCTACTAAGATCAGGCGCATGCTTTCAATTCCGTAATAATTCTTCCAAATGTAACGCGTTGTTTTTTTGGACATTAAAAATAACGAGTACGGATTATCGCAACTGTTTTCCTATTTTGTGCTCTAAATTTGGACCAAACTAACACACAAATGAACGTATTATTAACTGGTGCTACTGGGTTTTTGGGCTATCGGACACTTGAAAGTTTGTTGGATAACGAGGAAATCACTTCAATTAAAGCAGCATGCAGAAAATTCCAGTTCAATAGAAAGATCGAGCATTCGAAAGTATCCTATCATCTGGGCGATTTAGAAGATTCAGAGTACGTGGATCAATTGGTTCAGGATATGGATGTTATCATTAATACAGCTTCTCTTTCATCGCCCTGGGGTGGCGAATCCGAATTTATTAAAGCCAATATCGACACTCAGCGCAACTTGATAAATTCAGCAAGGAAAAATTGAATATCCCGGTTTATATA
>CBFGMW010000558.1:0-2238 GCA_965649925.1 uncultured Fluviicola sp. | reverse complement strand
CGTTTTCTCCGAATGTTATTTTACGGCCTGTTTACCAGGAAACCATTCTCCCGAATATCTGCTACGTTGGTGGTGGTGGTGAAATGGCTTACTGGCTCCAGTTGAAAGGCGTTTTTGAATCGAAGAACACCCTGTTTCCCATTATTTCCCAGCGCAATTCGGTAATTCTCGTTGATCAGAACACCACAAAGAAACTGGACGCGTTAAATTTGACCTGGCAGGATTTTGCTGGCGATAAAGAACTTCTGAAAAAGGAAATGCTTCAAAAATGGAGTAGTGGTGAAACCGATTTTTCTGCCATTCAATCGGCAACAGATAAACTGAAATCGGAAATGCATACCAAAGCGGCTGAAACAGATAAATCGCTCGAATCTTTTGCCGAAGCAGAAATGGTTCGTTTGCAAAAACAGATCGAGAATTTCGAACAGCGTGTTTTGAAACAGGTGAAACAAAAAAACGAAGTTCAGCTGAAACAGCTTGACGGATTGGGAGATAAACTATTCCCTTCTGCCGGATTGCAAGAACGATATTTCCATTGGCTGCATTTTGCTCCGTCGGGAAATTACAAACCGCTTTTCGCAGCAATTTATGAAGGATTGGAGCCTTTGAATGCAAATTTACTTGCCATTCGTTGTTAAATCACCGAAAGAATACACTAATTTCGGCTCCCCTGCGTTTTCAAACTGATGAAATTTAAAACTGGTCTACTTTTTCTGTCCTTTTTCCTGAGCTTTTGGAGCTTTTCGCAAACCGTTCACGTTACGGGAAAGATTCTTGATAAAGAAAAGAAAGCATATCCTGATTTAAAAGTGATCCTCGATCCGGGGAAAGATTCACTTGTTAGCTACACCAATAAAAAAGGAGAGTTTGAGTTCGATGCTCGTCCCGGCAACCACACTTTAAAGATAGATCTCGGAATCAATCCCGACATTCGCATGGTGGCTTTTCCTGAGGCTGCGGAGTTCAGGCTGAAAACAATGGAAGTAAATGAAACTTACATTACTGAAGTTGTGGTTGGTGAGAAACCATTTGAATTAGATCCGATCAGAGCCCCCGCTTTGACAAGTCTGCCCGGTAACGGCGGAGTAGAGAGATTGATAACTCTTACCCAGGTTGGAGCCAGTTCGTCCAATGAATTAACATCCAATTACAACGTGCGTGGTGGAAACTACGATGAAAACCTGGTTTACGTAAACGGTTTTTTGGTTAACCGCCCGTTTTTAACCCGTTCCGGCCAGCAGGAAGGAATGAGTTTCATCAATTCGCTTTTGGTACAGGATATTGCATTTTCCGCTGGTGGATTCCAGGCACTTTATGGCGATAAACTGAGTTCTGTTCTCGATATTCGCTACAAAAGACCCGATTCTCTGCACGCAACATTCTTAGTTGGTGCGCTTGGAATGGAAGCTCAGTATGAAGATAAGTTCGGTGAACGTTTCCGGGTTTTATTCGGGACCCGTTACCGCGCAAACGGCTACTTGCTGAATTCGCTTCCAACCAAAGGAAATTACAATCCGGTATTCTGGGACGCCCAGTTTCTCACAACTTACGATATCACGGAAAAATGGCAATGGTCGGTACTCGGTCATATCTCTTCCAATCGTTTCAAATTTGAACCGCAGACACAGCAAACTGATTTCGGAACATCTAGTGAAGCGTTCTCCTTCAATATTTATTTCGACGGCCAGGAAGATACACGCTTTTTAACCTCAACAGTTGGTACTTCGCTTTATTACGGAGGAAGAAAATACCAGGGAACAACTTATTTCACCGCTTTTAATTCAAACGAATCAGAGAACTTCGACATCCAGGGACAATATTATATAAATGAACTGGAAACAGATCCTTCCAAAGAAGAGTATGGCGATTCAATTGCTGTTCTCGGGGTTGGAACATTTTTGAACCACGCCAGGAATGAACTGAATGCTACCATTTTCACCGTTTATCACGATGCAAATTTCACTCTGAAAGAATATACCCGTGGATCGGATCACCAGAATATCCTGAAAGTCGGCGCTGGAGTTCAGCTGGAAGATTTTACAGATGTTATTTCCGAATGGCGCATGATCGACTCAGCCGGATATTCATTACCGCAGGGTTCAAACAACGATGTTGTTCAGTTGATGGAAGTCATCAAAAGCAACCTGTCCATTGAAAATCAGCGAAGCTATGCTTATGCGCAGGAACATTTGGAGTGGCGTTTCAGAAAAGATTCTGTCAAAGTTGCCAAATATGCAT
>CBFGMW010000557.1:0-2251 GCA_965649925.1 uncultured Fluviicola sp. | reverse complement strand
TCCTTCTGTTAGTTTAGCGCATTGGAATACTTCTTCATGGAACATGGTTGCTTCAACCGTGTCGGGATCCTGCACAGGAAACGGGGCTGGAATATTAAGTTCTTCTTCGGAAATCGAAGAATTTGGCATTTACACAATCGGCTTCACGGAAGGAGTTTATCAGCAGGTAATTACAGTTTGCTCAGGCGAATCTTATTCTGTGGGAACCAGTACGTATGATACACCGGGAGTTTATTTCGACCTGCTTACAGACGTAAACGGTGCAGACAGTTTGGTGGTAACAGCGCTTACAGTTCTTCCACAGCCAGACTTGACTGTTCTGGAAAATCTGGGCTATCTCACATCAAATGCCTCCGGTGTAAACTATCAGTGGGTTGATTGCGGAAATAATTTTGAACCGGTACCGGGTGAGACAAATCAAATCTTCGCTCCAGCTCAAAACGGAACGTATGCCGTAATTATTGAAACGAACGGGTGTTCAGATACGAGCAATTGTGTTGTAGTTGACGATCTGTCGTTATCAGAAAACCTTGTTTACATTTCTGTTTATCCGAATCCGGTTCAATCCGGTAAACAGCTGTTTGTGAAATGTGAAAAAGAATTGATTTCGTATTCATGGATTGGTACAATTGGAACAGACATTAAAAGAGCTGAGATAATCAATTCGCAAGTTCATGAACTCGAGGTTCCGGAATTTTCGGGAATATACATTTTGACTTTGAATTTTGCGGATGGCTCCAAATCATATTCGCGGGTTTCGGTTTCAAACTAATCAAATCACTTAATGCTCTGAAAGTGGTGTTTTAGAGAATGTTTCTATTGAGTCCCCCGGCAAATTGGATAGTAATCCAGAGTCGGGGGATTTTTTTGTTTTTATTATGGTTAATTAATAGAGAGGAATTTAGATTATTAGACACCGACTTTCACAAATACTGTGTAAATTCGAACAATGATTTTTGCCTTGTTTCTGCTGTTCGCATTTTCATTTCTCTGGTTCAAGCCAACGCGGGGACTAAAATCATTGGACTTAACCGGAGTTTTTCTTTTCAAAATCCTGCTTGGGTGGCTCTTTATGTACGTTTACTCCCGAATTTATGGGGTTGGTGCAGAAACAGTTGATTGGGAAGAATTTATACATGACAGCGTTGTATTGCGAAATGTTGCATTTGAAGATTTTGGAACTTACCTGAAATTTCTTTTTGGATTCAGCACGGAAACCGATGTTCAGCATTATCTGACCGGAACAAATCATTGGGCAGCAGGAGATTTGGCCCTAATGAATGATTCACGGAATGTACTTCGGGTAAATAGTATAATTGCTTTTTTGTTCAACGGGAACGTTTATTATCACATTGGATTCATCTCGTTCTTTGTTGTGTTGTGTTTCCGGGAATTATACCTGGCGCTTGATTCAAAAGTCTGGATGAATAAAAGAATCTTCTGGTGGATTCTCCTGGTCTTTCCGAGTGTTGCTTTCTGGACAGCCTCCATGCTTAAAGAACCATTTCTTATTATGGGATTCTGTTTGTTGTTTTCGGCTTTGTTCGGGAATTATAAAAAGTATTCTTTTTGGTGGCGATTAATTCTCGGCGTAGTTCTCCTCATTGCATTTAAACCGTATGTTTTTTTCTGCCTCATTTTCCCGGTATTAATCTTTGTTTTATATCGATGGATGAGGTTGAAACAGGCGATTTCATATTCCGTGCTCATAACCGCATTTACGTTGATACTGATTGTCTTTCCGAGTATTCGAACAAAAGGCGTTCATCAATTAACCCGAATGCAATTCGATTTTATAAATATCGGCCACGGTGGGGTGCATGTGATGAACGGAGACAGCTTTTACTTTTTTTCTCCGGAAATACTGAATTCGGTTGAGTTGAGGAATGATAGCTTATATCTTTTGAAACCTGTAACAGCTAAATTGGTGACTACCGGGATGAAACTGCCGTTTGATGATGTGCGTTTGAAACCCGAAGACGGACCTTGGGCTGTTTATTTCAAAGGATCGAGTTGTGGCAGTTATTTTGAAGTGACACCTATCAACGGATCATTTGCCAATCTATTAAAAAATATGCCGGAAGCGTTGGTCAATGCTTCTTTTCGTCCATTTCCTACGGATAATGGAAGTTGGCTGAAATGGTTGAATTTCCTTGAAACTCTCGGCCTTTTTTCAATCATATTTTTTACATGGATTTAAAAACGGATTAAACGAACAAAAGAACACAAACAAATGATTATCGTACTGCTC
>CBFGMW010000556.1:0-2269 GCA_965649925.1 uncultured Fluviicola sp. | reverse complement strand
TTTGTCAGGAACGCCAGCAGCTGACGTTTGATCATTTCTTTGTCTTCTTCGTCGAAAACCGGTTCATTTTGTTCGTCAAAATAATCATCCGATTCGTGAAGTTCAAACTTGTAATTCTTTCTGATATATGTAAGTGCAGTATTGATTACAATGGTTTTTATCCAGGCGGCTAATGGTCGGTCTAATGAATATTGACCACAATGCTTATGGATCTTGATAAAACTTTCCTGTAAAACTTCCTGGGCATCATCAGCGCATCGGGTATAGCGAAGGCTAATTCCATACATTGCCGGTGAAAAGGCGTTGTAAACATGGTCAAAAGCTTTCCTTTCACCATTTTTGAATTTTTTCGCTATGTCTTCTGTTACGCCCAATACAAGTTATTTCGAGTTCACCAGGTATTCCTGATTTCTATCCGTTTTTTGATCATCTGTTCGGTGGTGTTCCGTTAGACGACAAATGATACTAATTAGTTGGACGAAATTATTTAATCGTTTTTTTCATTCCGAAACAGTTAATTTTTAGAATTTGATGATGCTTAAAACTTTCCGGAACATCCAATCAAAATTCTTTTCTAACCCAGTTACCCGGGCTAATTCAAAAAGGTTGCCTGGGATTGAAAAAAAATTAAAAAAGATCCACTCCGTCTATCCGAACCTTGGCTTTTTGGACGAAAGCAAGCAGACTGTCGAAATACGCATTGCGCTGACGCTGGTTTTCTTCGCTGATTTTGATACAGCTTTTCAGCATTGATTTAAAGATGGCGAATGATTTATTGACATAATCCTGGTCAATGGTGTAGAGGTAATTCATCATGTTGTGAGTGATATACAACATTCGGTAGGCGTTGGTTTCGGAAATGAACGTGTTGTCCTGAATGTAGGTTTGATGTAAATACAAAGAAAAATTCCCTTCTTCCGTAATTACCGGCTGACCTTTAATGAATTTGCGTCCAATTTCAGCCTGATCTTTAATGTGCTGGATAATCCCGCTTAATTCATCGATCAGGTAGAGTGCATCTTCTTTTGTTTCAAAATAGCCTAGTTCATAGAACGAAACAATCTCGCGCAGAATTCCTTTCCCTGCATCGAAACCAATGACTTCGGTTGTTTTTATACGCTGATAAAAATGAAGCATTTGCTGCAGCTGCTGATCGTCAATATTTCCTTTCCAGCCTTTGCTGTATTTTACATCGTTTAAAGAAGGAATACCTAGATAGCATTTAGCGAAATACAGCAACTTGAAACGAATAAGTGCAGGGGAATTCAGAAGCTGAAAAACGATCAAATCTAAATTCGACATGAACAGTTCCTGTGTACGCTGAGCTGCCATTCGCTTGTAGGCATCCATAATCCCGTTCAGATAAGTTTCAAATGTAAATTCGCTGCGTTGAATCGGGTTGTATTGAAAAGTGACATTCTTGCCATTCACGCCAATAATTTTGTCAATAGACAAATCATACTTTTCACATAAATATTGAATCTCTTCCGGTTTTAAAGCAGTTTCGCCACGGGTTCGTCTGTAGGCAGAATCGCGCGACAAATCCAAATCATCCATCAGGAGTTTACCCAAAGAAACATCGGGGGGTAATTTAGCTTTTAGTTGTTCGAGCAGTCGGGTCTGAATATCCATTCTCAAATATAGGGAATTAGTTATTTTGGAATTACTTATGGAAACAAAAAAAGGCTACAAATTCATGTAGCCTTTCTTTATAGTGAACTTAACTATTAGTTTTTCACCAAACGAATCATAGTGTTATCTACATTCATCAGGTAAATTCCGTTCGGCATTTCAGAAATGTCGATAGAAGCCTGAGAATTACCGATAGAAACCATGTTGAAATTGATTGCTCTTCCTTGATAATCAACGATTTTAACGGTAGATGTTCCTGTTAAACCTGCAACTTCAAATAATCCTGAGCTTGGGTTCGGGTAAACAGAAATAACTGCTTTGTCTGCTTCGCTGACAGATAAACAAGCGTCAACATTCATTGCGTCTGTATCTGAGTTCATACATCCGTTTGCATCTGTATACATGTATGTAATCGTATGGCTTCCCAATCCTGCCGTTGCCGGATCAAAGTTTGAACCTGTAACACCGGTTCCACTGAATGTTCCTCCGGCCGGTGAAGCACCGGCAAGTGTAATTGAGCTGTTGTATACACATAACTCGTCTACTGTCAATGTCAAAGCTACAACAGGAAGTGAGTTTACTGTAAAGTCTTCGTCAATTGTATTTGAACATCCGTTCGCATCCGTGTAAGCGTAAG
>CBFGMW010000555.1:0-2278 GCA_965649925.1 uncultured Fluviicola sp. | reverse complement strand
CCTGGAAGGATTTGATCATCCCTAGTACCGTACCGATCAAACCGATCAATGTACCGATTGATGCACAAGTTGAAATAATCACTAAGTTTTTGCTCAACATAGGTAACTCCAATGCAGTAGCTTCTTCCAATTCTGTTTTCAACAATTCCACTTTTTTCTCTTTATCCAAAGAAGTGTCAGTAGAAATTGCTTCATACTTTTCTAATCCGGCACGTACAACGTTTGCCAATGATCCTTTTTGTTTGTCACACTCCTCAATTGCAGAAGAAATGTCATTAGCCTGAACCAATCCTTTGATTTTGTTTACAAACTTGTTGATGTTTCCTTTTCCTTTTGCCATGCTCAATGTGATGAAGCGCTCAAAAATGAAAATAAGTACGGTGATGTTAACTGCCAACAAGAACGGTACGATGATACCTCCTTTGTGAATGGTCCCAAGGGTGTTAAGAGGCTCTTTTGTAATGTCTCTTTCCTCGAAGTTCGCAGGATTTCCGAAGATTTTCGTGTAGATAATGAAACCGATTACAACTGCGATCGCAATAGTTAAAGAGGCTACTAATGATGAAAAACCTCCAGCTTTTTTAGAATTGCTCATAATTTAGTGTATTTAAACTTTTTTGTTTAGGGATCAAACTTAGTAAAAAGGATTTAAAATTTTAAAACACATTCTGTTTTCTTAGTCACTTTTTTATTTAACTGTCGAAAATAGCGAGTGATGTATGCAGATTTACAACTGATTGTACGTAAGGTTCATTCAATATTAAGGTTTTGTTAAGTCAGATAGGTGATTTCCCGATTTCGAATTCAGGATAATTGCAGATTGAAACAATAATCCGAAATCTGCAATCCGCAATCCGCAATCAATACTTATCTTTGGCGGGAAACGAATTTTCGATTATGATTACTGTAAAGAACTATGTTTGCGGCGCATGGGTTGCCGGTGAAGGAAACGAACAAAATATATATAACGCTATAACCGGCAAACACATCGGTGGTGTTTCAAGTGCCGGAATTGATTTTGGCGATGTACTTGCTTACGGAAGAAAAACCGGTGGTGCCACATTGCGTAAAATGACTTTTCAGGAACGTGGTAGAATGCTGAAAGCCTTAGCTATGCACCTTCTTGAGAAAAAAGAACGTTATTACCAGATTTCTGCATTAACCGGAGCAACGCGTGTTGATTCATGGATTGATATCGAAGGCGGAATCGGAAACATTTTTGCAAATGCATCTTTACGCCGGCAGTTTCCTGATCTTCCTTATTATGTTGATGGTACAGCGGCGCCTTTGTCTAAGAACGGAACGTTTATCGGGCATCATATCATGGTTCCCAAACAGGGAGTTGCAGTTCATATCAACGCATTCAACTTCCCGATCTGGGGAATGCTCGAGAAAATTGCAGTGAATTTAATGGCCGGTGTTCCGGCTGTGGTAAAACCATCTGAACATACAAGTTATTTAACCGAAGCGATTGTTCAGGATATCATTGCTTCAAAAATCCTTCCGGAGGGAAGTTTACAGCTTATATCCGGTTTCGGACGCGGATTGCTGGATAAAGTAATGTGCCAGGATGTGGTAACATTTACCGGATCAGCACATACAGGAAGAATTTTGAAAGCCTTGCCTCAAATTACAAATGAATCTGTTCCTTTTAATCTGGAAGCAGATTCACTAAATGCAATGGTGCTTGGAAAAGCAGCAACTCCGGGTACAGCCGAGTTTGACATATTTGTAAAAGAAGTTGTAAAAGAAATCACCATCAAAACCGGACAGAAATGTACGGCTGTTCGCAGAATTATGGTTCCGGAGAATGTTCTGGATGAAGTTCAGAACGCCGTTTCAGCTCGTTTGGCTTCGACTAAAATTGGAGATCCGGCTCAGGAAGGAGTTCGAATGGGAGCTTTGATTAATCGTTTACAAGTTGATCGTGTTCGGGCAAGTGTAGAGAAATTGCAGGATTCGCAGAAAATTGTCTTCGGTTCTCTGGACGATTTCGATGTGATTGGAGCTGATAAAGACAAAGGAGCATTTTTCTCTCCGATCTTATTCCGAAATGAAAAACCGTTTGAGTCCCGCGATGTGCATTCAATTGAAGCATTCGGGCCGGTTTCAACCATTATGCCTTATAAAGATTTAGACGATGCCGTTGAGCTGACAAAACTAGGTGCTGGTTCTTTGGTAACGTCAATTGTTACGCCTGATGATAAAGAAGCACGTGAATTTGTGGTTGAAGCGGCTTGTATGAACGGACGAATTTTGGTTTTGAATAAAGATTGTG
>CBFGMW010000554.1:0-2287 GCA_965649925.1 uncultured Fluviicola sp. | reverse complement strand
TTTCCCAGGCCTTGCATACTTCAACCGAAAACCCGGTTCCAATCTTTGTGCTTTCTTCCGTGTTCGGAACATCTTCCGTATGCTGATAAATGGTTGCACTCGCGGCATTCATCCAAACTTCTGGTTTATTCGTGCAGGATTCAATCGCTTCTCCTACAAGTCTTGTTGTGATTAACCGCGATTGCATGATAGCATTCTTGTTTTTCTCGTTGTAACGGCAATTCACTGATTTACCTGCAAGATTGATGACCGCGTCTGCACCTTCAAATTCAGATTTCCAATCACCAAGCGTTTTTCCGTCCCAGGCTACAAAACGTGCATTTTCGGGAAGATTCTGTGGTGGATTTCGTGAAATGGCCACCAATTCTGTATTTGGGAGTTCTGTTGCCAGAAACTCGATTAGTTTTTGCCCCAGAAAACCTGATGCTCCGGTAAGAATGATTTTTTTCATAATCTTTGTTTTAGTGTAATCAAAACTTTCAATAATAAATGAAAGTTTTGATGTGAAAAAAAGTTCTATTTAAAGAACTGTATAATTTTTCCAAAGAAAACATGCTCATCGGCTTTCATCAATGTATCAGATAAACTGTCTAAGCGTGAAACCAGTCTTTCAATGTTTTCTATTGTTGCAACAAATGAAATGGATTCATAAGATTGGTCAACTTTCTTTAGTTCTGCTAAATGTTGCTGAAGTGGTTCTATTTCTCTTCGTTTGCGCTCTTTTACTATACGTTTAGCTACTTCCCACATGTCCTTTTCTGCACGAAAGTATTCTTTTCTATCGCCTGCTATGCTTTCTTTATAGACTAAATTCCAGTTGATTAAATCGCGGATATTCATGTTGGCATTTCCTCTTGAAATAGAAAGCTGTTCCATGACTTCCTCCGTAGATAACGGACGTTCACTTACCAATAGAAGCGCGTGAAGCTGAGCCATTGATTTGTTGATTCCCCATTGGGTGCCGAAATTTCCCCAGGTTTGAATGAATTGCTGTTTTGCCTGTTCCAGTTCCATGGTTTAAATGTAATCAAAACTTTCAATAATAATTGAAAACTGGATGAAATATTCATTTTAGCTTGGAAGATGGGGACTTCGAGTTTTTGATAAACTTGGAATTCCAAAATTTGAGAATTCGTAAATAATGTAATTCGAATATTCTGGAAATTCAGAATTCGGAAATTCGACAAATAACGATGAAGACTAATTACTTAGTTCATCGACCGATTTCCGCTATCGTTTCATAAATGACTGAGTAAATAAGTTTCCGGAACCACTTACTTGAATAAAGTAAACACCAGAAGCCAACTCAGAAACATCTAAAGTACTCAGATCATGATGTGTAAATTCTGTAATGGTATTTCCAACAAGATCAACTACTGTTAACTTAAAATTTCCTGGAAACTGAATCGTGATTAAATCCTGTGCCGGATTCGGATAAACGGAAATCTGCAAGTTGCTTTCTTCTTTTAAACCCAGCATTCCGTTGATAATCCCAACTCCGTCTATATCAAAACCACCCGAATGAAAGGCTGTTGGAAACGGATCGTTGATCGGATTGCCCTGATAATCAGTAGTTGTGTGAATTCCGTCTACGTCTCCTACAACGTCTATTAAACGTACAAATTGAACATTGTTAACGTCTAACCCAGGATAACCGATTAATTCAGACAAGTCAAACGGAGTTCCATATCCGGAGCGATATTTTCCAGCCAGGTTGTTTACATATCTGCAGTCGGAAATAGAGGCATTACTTAATTGCGGGCTGAGCGGAATTTCACTTGTCGAAGGAAATCTTGCAAAATCTAATCCGTTCGAACTAACTTCTACATGCGCGAATTCCATGTAACCGTCGGTAAATCCGTTTTCGAAAACTGCAAAATCGAATCCCGGACCATCCTGGATCACATAATCGAAAGTAAGTGTAGCAATTCCACTATCTCCGAGCGAAATAACATCTGTTCCATTCCCACCGGCCATTCCCAATGCATCCGAAAGATCGCCGTAGCTTGCACGGTTGTCATCGTCATAAGTAATTGTTGTGTCGTTAATATTCACAAAACCGCGTGTGATTATTCCGCCTGTTGCCCAGGCAATAAATGAGGGATGATCATATTTAATGGCAATTGTACCAACGCTGTCCGGTGACGGATCAAATGATTGTCCGAATGAAACGCTTGACAAAAATGTAATGAGGTATAAAAACTTAGTCATAAAACAGAATGCTATTTGGGTTTAATCCAACCTGGAACGTTTGTTCTAATGTTCCGGATGAATTGTAAACATGAAT
>CBFGMW010000553.1:0-2296 GCA_965649925.1 uncultured Fluviicola sp. | reverse complement strand
TAATACTCGGCGATTGATTGCTGTAAACCAGTTGTGCATAATGTCCGGGAATTGCCTCATGGATATTCAAAATTTGCAAAACATAGTCATTGTATTCGCGCAGGTAACTTTCTGATTGTTCCGCACTCCAGCCATTCATACTTCCTACGTTGTAATATGTTTTCCCATTTTTATCGTAGGGACCGGGAGCTGAGATTGAAGCACCTGCGACTCCGGCCATGTAATCGGGTTCTTTTCTCACAACCAACGGTTTTTTAGGATCGAGGTAAAGTAAGTTTTTCTTTTTCACGAAAGCGGTTAATTCCGGGATTTGATTTTGAATTTCCTGTTGGAATTTTTCTGGTGTTGTGTGCTGCTCAGAGATTTTGTCGATCAACATTTTCACCATGGTATAATCGTCGTATGGAGGAAGTTGTTTTCCCATGTACTTGCTCCATAGTTTATCTGAAAGTGCGATCATTTTCTGATGCAAGACTTTTTTATGTTCTAAGGCTGTTTGGTAGATTTCTTTCGGGCTTTTGTCGGATTGGATATCGAATTCGAATTTTTGTTTGTAGAGCTTACTTCCCAGGCGGAAACTGCGCGGATTCGGGTTCGGCATTTGTTCCAGCCACGCTGCATAGGAAAGAACAGCGGTTTCAGCCTTTTTCGATTTGGCAATAAGCTCCTTTTTTTCTTTGGAACTCAACTTGCTTTTCTCCACCTGCTCAGGTAAATCAGCAGCAAAAACACTTGCCCCGCCCCGATTTTGGTCAATTGCCAATTGGGTATGTTCGGCAGTTGGATTTTTGATGTTTTTCTTCGCAGCATCATAATAAGCTGAAACTTTGTCCAGTCGTTTCGAAATATTCTTCAAACGTTTCTCTAATGGAAGCTGTTCGTTTGCCAGTAATTCTGCAATACCACCGCATACGTTATAATTCGAAGGATTCCATTCCCACGATCTGAACGTTTCAATTTCCCATTCGGAACCTTTCAGATAATTCTCCATTAACTGGTAATCTATCTGGTTGCTCTCTGATAGTTTGGTTTTATCAATGCCGTGCAATTTCTTCAGTTCTGTTTTGGCGAACTCTTTTTCTTTGCTACGTTGAGTTTCGTTCGGGATAGCCAGGATAGCATCGCCATCATGTTTTCCCTGGCTGCTTGCCCAACCCGGATACATTTCCCACAAACGGGTTACAAAGGCTTCCTTGTCAGCGTCGAATGTTTTGTTTATATCTACTTCTTCAGAACAAGAGGAAAGAATAAAGATTAAAGCGGAAAGAACAGAAAACAGGAAGTGCTTTTTCATATCAGATTTTTTTGAAAGATAATGAAAAGCGTGGAAGTGTTAGAATTGAAAATTGAAACATTAGCTGTATTTACAGTACAGACCTTATTCATAAATCTTCCGGGAACATTTCTTAGAGGTGCATGTGAAGACTAATTTCATAGGGATTAACAGCTCACTTTCGCCCGCTGTAATTCTAAATTCTCCGCGCGCATTCATTTTCCATTTGTGAAAAGGAATTACTTCTATTGTAAACGTTCCTGTTTCTCCGGGAGCCAGCACAACGCTTCCCGAAGATCTGATGCTGCTTCCCGCGTCGTACCAGACAATAAGGTTTTTGTCGCAAATCAAAGATTCGTTCGTTTCATTGCGTACCTGGAATGTAACGTTGAAGCGATTTTGATAATAGTCACAGGAATCATAAGCCCATTCCTTTACCTCGAGATCAACGGTTTGCTGCAGGCAATACAAATGCCCTGGTTCGCCTCCAATTTGATATACCACCGGATTTTTCAATGCAACAAGATCCTGCGAATAACTGTAAAACACGAAAGGATTCAATGCGAGAAGTAAAAGCAGTTGTTTCATGGAATGTGTTTTCGGTGAATCTAGGGAATTTTGTCTAAGGCATTTCTTATCAAAATGTTAATGGCTGTTTTGATTGGTCTACAACTCGTACAACTCAATCGGTAACAGATCCGGATCGGTTATAAATGTAAAACGCTTTCCGGTGTGTTCATCAGTTCGAATGGGTTCAAAAGGAACTGATTTCAATTGAAGTTGGTTTACCACAGAATCTAAATTTTCTACACTAAAAGCAATATGACGTAAACCCAGAGCTTCCGGTTGGGAAACGCGTTTTGGCGGATCAGGAAAGGAGAAGAGTTCAATAACATAAATTCCGTTTAGTGCCAGATCTACTTTCCACGAATCGCGCTCTGATCTGTAAAATACCCGAATAAAAAATAACCAAAAAATTAATTAAAAAAAGTACATGGAGAATAAAATATTGATCCAAATAAC
>CBFGMW010000552.1:0-2301 GCA_965649925.1 uncultured Fluviicola sp. | reverse complement strand
ACGGCCAGGGAGGAACCTATATCGCAGGTTCAGGATTTGGTTTTCAATACGTCGGTCCGGGATCCGGAATTCCATCGCCTGTTCTCACAAGCAATAACGCGAATATTGAAACGACGTATATTACCATGGACGAAGATCACAACATTTATTTAGTCGGGCAGTTCCATGGCGAATTTGAGTATAACGGCGTTGTTTACAGCGATATTTATACAGGCGGTAATCCGCACGAAGATATTTTTCTCTGCAAAATAAATAACGATGGTTCTCCGGGCTGGTTTAAGCAGTTTACATCGGATCAGGCCAACAGCATCCGAGGAATTGACATCAAAAATGGTACGATCGTTTTCGCCATGCAGACCTACGGAGAAACATTCAGCATTGTAGGAGGCGCTTCAATAACAGGCCTGAATGGTTCACGATGCGATATTCTTTTCAAATGTGATACTGACGGAAACCAGTCGAACATGATTGTATTCCATAACGAAATGAGCTCCGGAGTTATAAACGACTTCGATTTGGTTTATTTGAACGGCGATGCAACCAAAGTTGATTTCGGATTTGAGTTCAGAAACAATTTTGTTACTCCGTCAGGTGTTCCGGTGAACATGTTCCCGAATGCAACTTACGGTGATGCTGCTATTCAGCAGGCTGATGTAAACTGTTTGTTCAATATTCCTGAGCTTCCGCCGGTTTCAGCATTCTCAACTGCAGCAACAACTTGTGTAAATACCGAATTGGTATTCACGGATCAAAGCACCAACTACCCTTCTTCGTGGAACTGGACTTTCCAAGGCGGAACTCCTGCTGCTTCAACTAATCAAAATCCGGAGGTGACTTTCACCACTCCCGGCCTGCACACGGTAACGTTAACCACATCGAATGTATACGGAGCCGGAACAACGATTACGCAACAAATAACAGTGACAGAGGCTGCCACAAATAATAACTGGATATCGGAAGATACTGTTTGTTTTTCAGAAAACGGGATTGCCATTGAATCACCGCTATTCATGGGTGGAACTTATACCTTGTCAAACTCATCAGTAATTGCTAACAACCAATTCTTCCCTACAAGCGGAGCAATAGGAGAATACACCGTAGTAACCTACAACTACATTGATCAGAATGTAGGCTGCCAGGGTGAAGCAACTGACAGCATTTTTGTAAGAAGCTTACCCAACGTGACCATGGAGCCATTCACTTCAAATGCCACCTGTTATACAAATCAGGGAGTGGAATTCGGAAACGGATCACCCGCCGGAGGAAATTTCTCAGACGGATATGGCTCTGCCGTTACAGGAAATACTATTTATCCTCCGGGCAACGCAATGGATACCTGGTATGAAGTGTTTTATGACTACACCGATCCGAATTCAGGTTGTGCTGGTACAGCTTCCGATAGTATTTACCTTCAGTCCTTACCCAATGTAAGTTTAAGCCCATTTATCGATGACTCGCTTTGTTATGAGAACCAGGGAGTAGAATTAGGAACGGGAACACCATCAGGCGGAACATTTGCAGATAATTTAGGTTCATCTGTAATCGGTAACGCTATTTATCCTTCAAACACTGCTTTAAATACATGGTACGAAGTAGTCTATACCTATACAGATCAAAGCACAGGTTGTTCCGGTTCAGATTCGGAATTGATTTATCTGGATGACTGTTTGGGTCTTAGTGATCTTTCAGCGAAAGTTCCTCAATTGGCTACACTTGTTGAAGGTAAACAATACAAAATCATCAGCATCGATTCAGACTTTACAGGATCAGTGGTTGATTCACGAGGTAAGGAAGTATTGCACCTGAAAAACGAGAACGCTATTAACCTGGAACCTTTTGCAACGGGAGCTTATTTCATCCGTATTTCGGTTGGGACTAACAGTTACGCTTTTAAGGTGAACAGGTATTAAAGAGGAATGAAAAGCGGAAATACCAAAGACCAGGTAAAGTTGTTTAATAAAATTTACCTGGTCTCTAATATCTTTTTCGATCTTCAGTATTGAAAATTAATTTGCTGTGTATTTTGCTTCGAACAGTTTTTCTAACTGGCGAAAGTTAAACTCAATGTGGTTATTCCTGAAATACGGACTTATCGAATAAAAAACAGAATTATCATAATACTTTACTTCGGTTTTAACCAAACTGACCAGGTTATCAGGTAAGGTGATTATTTCCTGCCGGTTAAAAAACACTTTGGTTTCCGAAGTCTGGATAGAATCTTTTGTCACCATACGGTATTCATCCCAGGTACATGTGCAGGTAGCCTTACCATCTTTCGCATACGCTTTTGCAACGAATGAA
>CBFGMW010000551.1:0-2315 GCA_965649925.1 uncultured Fluviicola sp. | reverse complement strand
ATTCTTTAAATGTATAATTGGATGAGTAACCAAAACAATTCTTTCCCGTAAACCGACCTGAAAATTGTAAACTGAATAGTATGAAACCAGACATTCACATTAATTTTTTAGCAATCGGCATTGCGGTTGTTGCGAATTTCATCTTGGGAGCGCTGTGGTATATGCCGCTTTTTGGAAAAGTATGGGCAAAGGAAATGGGAATCAGCATGGACCAAAAACCACCAGCTTCTGTATTCGTAAAGAGTATGGTGATCATGGTGATCGGAAACTTTCTAATGGCCTGGGTTTTGGCGCACAACATTGCGGTTTGGAATCCTGAAACATGGGGACATACCGTTCCGTCTGACATGACCCCGGGGCTAATGGCAACAATGTCGGCTTTGTTTACCTGGCTAGGATTTTACGTTCCTGTAGATTTGAATACCGTTTCCTGGGAAATGAAATCATGGAAATTGTTTTTCATCAATACAAGCTATCATTTAGCTTCACTTCTGGTGGTATCTTTTATTATTACGTTTATGTAAAAGAAGTTATAAATTCATTGATGGCGGATAGGGAAACTTGTCCGCTTTTTTGTTAAAATAAACTGTTTTTAACCTCTAAAACGATAACAATTGAACAACCGCTTCAAAACACAACAATTTTAACTAGATTGGATGCTCTAAGCTGCTAATTATGAAAAAACTACTACTCTTCAGTATGTTTTCAGTTGCAAGTTATGCACTGAATGCTCAATGTACCACAACCAACGCCACTTCCTGTGTTTGCGAAGATGGCTCTTCAAACTGTTTGTTACTTCCGGATATTACCGCGTCATGGAAAGGGATTTCCAATGGTGGATATATAGAATACCCGCAAGTGGGCGCTGGTACAAACTATTCAGGACAAGGTCCGGATGATGGCCGGCTCCGGGTTACAGGATCAACACCAAATATCGGTCACGGATCATTTACCGTAAGAGGAGAAACTGCCGCCGGAACAAGAACATTCCTTTGTGGAAACGATACTGTTTTCGGAGCTTCGGCAAATGGTGCCTTTACTTGCCCCAACGGCGCACCCAACCCGAAACAACTAATCATTCAGCGGATTTATAAAAAGAACGGAAACGCGATGAGTTATGTCGATCAGTACGTTGGAAGTATGACTTACCACCCGGCGCACGGACATAACCATGTAGATGATTGGGCGGTTATGACATTACGTGTTCCTACCGGAGATCCGAACCCGCTAAACTGGCCAATTGTTGGTACTGGAGCTAAAATCGGATTCTGTTTAATGGATTATGGTCAATGCGGTTCATCCGGTAGTACTTATGATGGTCACTGTCGTGATGACAATACGGTTTACATGGGTGGAACGACATTATACAATGTTAATTTCCCGAATTGGAATTTAGGTGGTGGAAACTACAATTGTTCCGTTGTTGAGCAGGGAATTTCTTCCGGCTGGACAGATGTTTACGGAAAACACCTTGACGGAATGTGGATCAATATTCCACCTAACACTTGTAACGGAGATTATTATATCGTACTTGAAGTTGATAAGAATAACAATTTTATTGAAGAGAATGATGATAATAACTACACTGCTGTACCGGTTACTTTAACGATGCAAAGTCCTGCAGGAACAGCTCTTCTGCCAACTATTTCCTCAAACAATTCACACAATTTGTGTGAGTCGGTTGATATTACATTGACAGCTTCAGGCGGACAAAGTTTCTTATGGTCGACCGGTGAAACAACACAATCTATCGTTGTTTCCCAAGCCGGAAGTTACACTTGTGAAGTAACAAATTACTGTGGTGTTTATACCTCTGAGCCCTTCGTTGTGAATCAGGTAGTAACAGCACCTCCTGTTTTAGAAGGAGATACAGTTTGCGTTAGCGGAAGCATGACCTTAACCGGGACAGCAAGCGGAACAATTACATGGTATGATGACCTGGGAGTTTTAGTTGGTACCGGAAATACATTTACAACACCTGTTTTAACTGCGACGACTACATATACGGCAGTGAATACAGATTCTTATTCAGATTCATTACACCTGGAACCATTAACGAACGGAATCGGCGGTGGTGGATTCATCAATACAGAACAATACGCGATTTTCACTGCTCATGAGCCGTTTACACTGAATTCAGTAAAAGTTTATTCTCAAAACGCAGGTAATATTACCATTGAATGTCAAGATGACATGGGAATGACAATGGAAACAATGACAGTTGCTGTTCCTGCTGGTGAAAGCCGTGTGAATTTAGGCTGGGATATCATGGTAGATTCGAATATGCGACTGGTTGGTAAGAATATTACAACTGG
>CBFGMW010000550.1:0-2316 GCA_965649925.1 uncultured Fluviicola sp. | reverse complement strand
TGAACCGTCCTTTTGTATTGTAAGAGAACCTAACCCTGATTCATTTGAAAAGTAAACACGGTCACGGTTTATAGGATCTTTACAGAATGCGTATGCATATACTTCGACCAGTGCTTTTTTCGTTCCGTTTACCGGGTTATATTCATAAATTCCGTTATTGGCTATAACCAGGGTTTTTAGTCCATGGGAAGTTGAAACTGTCTCAATATCGAACACTCGTTGCTGCAGGGTTTTATCCTGGAATAATCTGCCGTGATTATTGACGTCTTTGTAAAGATAAATATCCGTACTCAGCCCCAACATGGGTAATCCATTATAAAAGTCAATTGCTTCGATTTGTGAAGTGACTCCTTCATCTTTTTTCAAATAAGAAATAGGAGAAGAGCTTTCAATGAACTGAATTCCGTTGTCGAGACACAACCAAATGTTTCGGTCCTTATCAACGAAGAAATCGTTTACATAAATGTTCTCCAGTTTGTCAGTAAAATCGAATGAACGGACCAGATTTCCATTAATATCTGTAATAATCAATCCTCCGTCTTCGGTTCCGTAATAAATATAATCGCCAACTCGCTTAATAACATTTGGCTGATACTTCTTTAACAGAGAAAAATAATCTCCGGTCGATTCTACCCACGAGCAGGTACCGTTATTTTCAGCAACTTTTAGGAGTCTCAGAGAAACATCAAGAATATACCACTGCTTATTGATCTCGAAACTCCCGCGAATATTTTTGAGTAGAATTTTACTTTCCTTATTCAGAATGACTTTTGCTTTTCCTGTAAGCGCATCAATATACAGGTATTTGTATTCCCTGTTGTCGGCATCGTCTTTATTCTGATATTCGAGAAGTAATCCTTTTCCGAGTTTACAGGAAGTACGACAGGAAAAACCTTTCAACTCGCGCGGAATGACAAAGTTTCTGACTACTTTATTTTTATAAGTAAAGAGTCCTTTTTCTCCAATGAAGAGTACTTCACCGTTGTTTATTTCAAAAATGTTCCAGACTTTCCCGAAACCAGTAGTTTCAGGTTTTACGAGTAATGGAAAATAGCAGTATTGACCTTTGCTTGAATAATCGAGGTAACCGAAGTTGTTTTCACGACCTACAAAAATGGTTTTATCCGAAGATTCGAAAAAGGAAGCAACGAAACTTGATGCGACGGTTTTTTGATTTTCAGCACTTGTTTTTTCTTTGTCTACACCCAGTTTGGTCCAATCGCTTCCGTTGTAAGATAGAATATCCTGCCTGTTTCCAAAGATATAATCACCTGATGCATTTTGAGTACCACACCATATTTGACCGGCACTACCGTATTCTTTTACAGGAAAGTGCCGGGTTGCCAATCTACCGGTAGTCTGAATGTTTTGAGCTTGCGTAAAGCAAACAACAAATACTGCAGCAGTAGTTAATATAAAATTGACAACGGTTCTGATCATCTTTAGTAATTGTTACGAATATACTAATTATCTAGGTTTCCGAAAATTAGTGATTTCAGTAGTTCAATTTTCTGCTCATTTCTGTTGCGCAAACCAAATTCCATAAGGCTCTGGCACCAACATTTGCATCCCAATCTCCTTCAGCTCCTGGCGAAACTTCGTTTAAATCGAAACCAATAATCTGGTGTCCGGCCTCAACCAATTCAAAAAACAAGTAGTTGATCTGCTCTAATTCAAATCCGCCAACAACAGGAGTCCCTGTATTCGGACAAAGTGAGGGATGCAAACCGTCAATATCAAAAGAAATATAAACGCGTTTGGGTAACTGGGCGATGATTGTTTTAACAATTTGCTTCCACGACTCACCTTCAAACGTGCGGTTTTTTAAATCCCAATCGAAGAAAGTACAAACGCGATCTGATTCGTTGATTAACTGAACTTCAGATGCAGCAACATCACGAATTCCAACCTGAACCAATTTCTCCATGTTTTTGGTCGTTTGGAGAACATTGTACATAATGCTTGCGTGCGATTGCTGAAATCCTTCGTAGGCATCACGCAGATCAGCATGTGCATCAATCTGTAAAATTCCGAAAGGTTTGTTTTCCTCGTCCAAAGCCTGGATCAATCCAAGCGGTGTGCTGTGTTCTCCACCCAGAACAGCTGGAATTTTACCCGAAGTCAATAATGTTTTTGCACGTTGTTTCAGGTTTTCCAACAACTGGTTCTGTGCTCCGTTGATTTGATCTACAACTTACTGTAATCCTTTGTGATCTTCTAACTGACCACCATTTTACAATAATCAATGTATTGGACTCCCTACACACAAAGGCGATCGTTTATTTCTTTCATTTCAGAAGAAATCCCGGTCATGAA
>CBFGMW010000549.1:0-2316 GCA_965649925.1 uncultured Fluviicola sp. | reverse complement strand
CTTTTCCTTTCCCAGCTTTTATATACAGCGTTTGCAATAACAACGGCGATAATCATGGCTGAACCGGCGTAGAAATTTCCGTTCAGGAGTTTTTCTTCATGCAGGATTGGAATGGCAAGGAGAATTGTGTAAACCGGCTCCAGATTGATACTCAGGCTTACGGTGAATGCCCCGAGTTTTTTCATTACTTCTATGGTGGCGATGAAAGCGAAAGCTGTACAGCAGATACCGAGGAACAGCAGCCAGAGTAAATCGCTCAGTGTCATTTTAAACAACGATGCATTGAGATTTCCCTGAAAACCAATTACAATCGTCAGTACAATAAACCCCATGGTCATTTCATGTAATGTAATAGCCGGGGCTGAAACTTTCTCAACCATTTTTGCATTGAAAACAGAAAATAATGCTGCACACAAAGCGGAAAATAATCCCAATCCAAGAGCCTTATATTCTTTCGGATCAAAATCAGAGGACACAAAATAGATTCCGCCAATAACCAGGAAACCGAATAGAAATTCTACCCGTGAGAACTTCTTTTTGAAAATCAGGGGTTCTATCCAGGTAACATGCAGCGTTGCGGTCGATAAACATAAAATACCCAGAGACGCGGTGGAAAGTTTAATGGACTCGTAAAATGTAAGCCAGTGAAGGGCAACAATAACGCCAATTCCCAGAACTTTTAACAGTGATTTTCTATCGCGGATCCGCATAGGCATCTTCAGCAGTGAAAGCCCGATTAACATGGCCAATCCTGCAATGAGGATCCGGAACCAAACTAATGGTAAGGTAGGCAGATGAATCAGTTTTCCAAGAATACCCGTAAATCCCCACATGAAAATAATGACATGCATGAGAATATGGTATTTGAATTTTTGAAACATCCGCCAAAGGTAGATATTAAGATAATAGGTCGTCTGGATCTAAGTGTTGTTTCTTCAACCATACAATTTTAACGCCAACTGAGTTCTCTTACAATTGTTTTGTTAGATTCGAAGCGGTATTGAATTACCTGAGTACGGCCTTCTATACGATCGTCAATTGGTTGATAAATCTCTGAAGTTACAGTGAGTTTTAATCTGCTCGCTGAATATTCCAGTTTGCTCTGACAGGAGTAGCCTCCTTCACTGGCGTTTGAGGCTATCCATTCGGCATGTTTAATTTTTCCGGTTGCTTTATCGCAAGTGAAATGGATCAGTTCATCCTCTGAAAAACCGGAGTTTCTTACGATAATTGAGAAGAGGAATAAATTGGTTGTTTCGGCAAAATCGTAAAAATAGTAGTTGGCCTTCTGGGGCAGAAAGATTAATTTTTTTTCTTTTCCTGTAAGTGGAGAATTTGCCAGCCATTTCCGAAAGAATGAATTTTTGATTGGTTTTAATGTAACGGGAAGTGCGTACAAATAAGTCCAGCGTTTTCTGTGTAAAGAGCTCTTCCTGATTTCATCAAAAGGAAAAGGCTCCTCATGTTTCTTGATTTCTATTACCTGTTCAGCAGGAATGTGGTTTGCTGAATGTTTTTTGTGTGCACTGTTTTTATTCCCTTCAAGGATACGATTGATAGTTGAAAAGGCGATTAAAAAAATGAATGCGACCGGAATAATGTAAGTAGAGGGGGCTTTTTTCATAAGAGGTTTTTTGGTAACGAAGCAAAACAAATATACAATATTTACATAAATGCGCAATTAGTGTGAATTGATTTGCTCGTTTCAGTGCAGAAATTTGTTGAATGATACATCGAGGAGAGATTGTGGAAAGAGTAGTCAGGAATAGTGGAATTCCATTGACCAGAATTGCGGCCAAAATGAACAGAAGCCGCCGGTGGATTTACAATGCGTTTGAAACTTCTGATTTGTCACTTGATCTTATCCTGGAGTTCGGAAAAATTCTGCATTATGATTTCTCAGCAGACATACCGCAGATCGTAACGAATAAATCGATTGTGAGTGATGTTGCCATTGATTATGACAAGGAAAACGTACAGTATTGGAAAGACAAGTACTATCAGCTCATGGAAGAACATAATGAATTGCTGAAGAGGTTATCTAAGAAGTAGATTTTTTGAAACAAAAGACTATAGACCCAAGACCAGAGACAATTGTTTCAAAGACAATCTTTTTCCTAACTCAAAAAGTCTTCAGTCTCAGGTCTATCGTCGCCTAGTCTTTACTATCTTTGCGAAAAACGTTTTTGAATATGTCACACATTACCACATTGAACGAATTTATTATGGATCGCCAGGCTGAATCACCGGGAGCTTCCGGAGAACTGTCGCGTATTTTGAATGATATTGCAGTAGCATCTAAAATAGTTTCGCGCG
>CBFGMW010000548.1:0-2320 GCA_965649925.1 uncultured Fluviicola sp. | reverse complement strand
TCAAATTGCGTTAAATGCCGGTTGTTCGGATTTCAGAGACTACAAGTTCCAGACTTTGGGCCGATTCGATTATTCCATCCAGGATTGTTTGGATTTCCACCAGGCTATAGAAGAACAAATTGTCCCGATCGCAAAAGAATTAACGCAGCGCCAGGCCGATAAATTGGGGAAAACCAAATTGAAACCATGGGATACAGAAGTTGATCCGGACGGATTATCACCGCTTAAACCCTTTTCGAACGGAGACGAACTGCTGGACGGTTCGATTGCTATTTTCGATCAGCTGGATTCCTATTTTGCATCTTGTCTCAAAACAATGAAAACCGAAGGTTATCTAGATTTAGACTCCAAGAACGGAAAAGCTCCCGGCGGCTACAATTACCCCTTATACGAAAGCGGAATTCCGTTTATTTTCATGAATGCTGCCGGAGCGCAACGCGATGTTGTAACCATGGTTCATGAAGGCGGACATGCTGTTCATTCCTTCTTAAGCCGCGACCTCGAATTAACAGGATTCAAAAGCCTTCCGTCTGAAGTTGCTGAATTAGCTTCTATGTCGATGGAATTAATGACCATGGAACACTGGACGGAGTTTTACGACAATGAAAACGATCTGAAACGTGCCAAACGTGAGCAGCTGGAATCGATCATAAAAGTACTTCCCTGGATTGCTACCATTGATGCGTTCCAGCACTGGATTTACACAAATCCGGAGCACTCGGTTGAAGAGCGCAAGAATCAATGGCTGGAACTCTCCAAACGTTTCGGAACCGGATTGATCGACTATACAGGATTTGAACAAGCCCAGGACAACAGCTGGCACAAGCAATTACACCTGTTTGAAGTGCCGTTTTATTATATTGAATACGGAATTGCCCAGCTGGGAGCAATTGGTGTATGGAAAAACTTCAGAGAAAATCCGGCTAAAGCCATTGAGCAGTACAAGAGCGCTTTAAAACTGGGCTACTCACAATCTATTCCGGCAATTTATGAAACCGCAGGATTGAAATTTGATTTCTCCATTAAGAACGTTGAATCGTTAATGGGTTTTGTTCATTCCGAATTAGAGAAATTGAATTAATAAATGTATTTGTTTAAAAACAATTATTGTAGGGGAAGGTCGCGACCTTCCCCTACAACTAGAAACAAAAAAAGGAAGCCGTTAAGCTTCCTTTTGTAGCGAGAGGGAGATTTGAACTCCCGACCTCCGGGTTATGAATCCGGCGCTCTAACCAACTGAGCTACCTCGCCATTTTATCTAAAAACAGATCGTTGGTACTATCTGCGTTTTTGCCCGTAAGCGGGTGCAAAGTTAGATCATTTTTTCACTTTCGCAAGACTATGAACGATCTTCTTCGTACAAAATTTTCGTATTGTGCTTTAGCGTTCTGAAAATCAATGAAAAAGCCAATGCTCCGGCAAGCCAATAAATGTATTTCAGGTCTGTAGGCACTTTCTCAGTCAATGTCCATTCTCTCAGGTAAGCCACAAAGATGAACCCTATTGCAGTAGCGGAAATACCGGCATATTCTCTTCTTAAAATAGTTTTCATAGAGAAAGAGATCTCCCCTTTCTTATAGTTTTTCATTGAAGGCCAAAATGCAGGAACCTGGTTCGACCAGTTCACGTATGAATCACCGAATTTGCGCTCAAGGAAACGTTCCTCTGCAAACATGATACGTTCGTAATACAACCAGAACAACAAACTTACAATAATGAAGAAATAGATGTTGAACGTAAAGAAAACAATACCTATCCACATGAAATAGTTCCCTAAATACAACGGATGGCGAACAGTAGAATAGATTCCGTTTGTATTCAGAGCCTCAGCCACTTGTTCCTGGGTATTACGCCCGGAAGTATTTTTATTACTTGTTCCAATTGCAATAGAACGGATAACCTGTCCTAAAAGCGACATGGCAATTGCAACACCCAACAATATATAGTAACACATATCGTTTTTCATGATGCATGTTACATCAGTAAAATAAATAACGGGAGCTGCTAAAATGAACAGTACTACTGGAATTTGTCCTCTGTATTTGAACAACTTATTTCCACTTTTCTCAAAACTATGTACTAATGCCATGAAAAGATTTATGTATATTGCGACTCATGAATAATGACGCGAAATTAATATTATTACGCAAGTATGGCAAATAAAGAAAAATTCGAGCTGGAATATGTACTAAGAACTTCACCCAAAGTGCTTGATAAAATGATTTCTACTCCCGATGGATTAAGTGAGTGGTTTGCCGACGATGTTATGGTGAAGGATGACGTTTATACGTTTGAATGGGATCAAAGTGAAGAACAGGCC
>CBFGMW010000547.1:0-2332 GCA_965649925.1 uncultured Fluviicola sp. | reverse complement strand
GTAATCGTAATGGGTAACGCGACGCAACGAAGCTTCAATTCCACCGATTAAAACGGGAACATCAGGATACAATTCCTTGAGGATCTTGGTATAAACCGTTGTAGCATAATCCGGTCGAAAACCAGATTCACCGCCTGGCGTATACGCATCGGTAGAACGCAAACGTTTTCCTGCCGTGTAATGATTCACCATGGAATCCATACAACCTGCTGTAACTCCAAAGAAATATTTTGGTTTTCCGAATTTTTTAAAATCACGCAGATCATCGCGCCAGTTTGGCTGGGCAATAATACCGATCTTAAACCCTTCGCTTTCAATAATTCGCGCAATAACCGCCGTTCCAAATGCCGGGTGGTCAACATAGGCATCTCCCGAAATCAGTATGACATCCAATTCATCCCAACCTCTTTTTTCTACTTCCTTCATTGTGAGAGGAAGCCAATCCGTAATTGGACGTTCTTGCTGCATGGCACAAAATTACGACGAAAAAAGTGAACGAATCAATATTTCTGGGGTGTTGAGCAGAAAATCGGGCTTTTGGAACAATTTTATACTACTTTAGAAGTATGAATCATATCAGGCTGATTACTGCTTTACTTATCCTGCTGCTTGTGGCTTCATGTGGTGCGCGTAAAAAAACAAAGGCAGAACCGATCCGGGTAAAAGCAACACTCATTCATCCGTTTTTCTTCCAGGAAGAGGTTTCGCAGCTGGTAAATTTTCCGTTCTGGTTCAATGATTCCATTATTCGCGCAAACAAAATCCAAACAATCAAACATATCATTTTCGGCAGCGCTTTAGATTTAGATGATTCAAACGACAGAATTGAAGAACTCCCAAAAAAAACAGTGGTTTATTCTTTTAATGAACAGGGAAAAGTAACCGAAATACAACAAACCATCTTTTCAGAAGGAATTATCATTTCCAATCAGTCTTTTAAAGTAAAACAAACCCGAAATCCTGTTTTCAGTTACGTCATTCCCGCGGAAGAACATTTGGGAATGGACCATTCGCTGTTCATGCTGATTCCAATGAAACGAAAAGTGAACGTGCAGCAGTTTGATAATGAGGAATACAATGAACGCTACCACTTCATTGCAAACAAAAAGTATTTTGGTGCGTTATCAGTAGATTCTATCGCTCATCCCAAAACCAATGACTGGATCATTCTGGGCACGCCAACCCGCCCGACGAAAAAATACAAAGTCAAAAATACAGTGCGCGAATACCAGGTTTCCAATTACCGGTATTGGAACAGTAACTTCCCGAACCAAATTGAATCAGACGAATTCCCTTTTATCCGGAGACGAACATTCTCATACAACAAAGGCATTTTCACAGGATATGTAGATTCTACTTTTATCGACAAGGAGTTCATAACTAAAATAAGTACAGTTATTTATTACGATAAAAAACAACTTCCTGTTCATGTGGAACACATTAAAACACACACAGAAGGAGACCAGTTTTTCAAGAAACAGGAACAATTCGAATACACGTATTTTCAAAAAGAAGATTAAAATAATTATCACCGCTCACCGTTTAATCAAAACACCAACAATATTCAACCATTGACAATTTTTGTAACTATTTTTGTCGATTAGATTTAAACCTTTATTGCATTAACATTTCACCGAATGAAACAACTATTGCTAACATTTCTTACTGCTCTTTGTGCGTTTGTCTCAAACGGTCAGATAGAAACCACCATTATCGACGGGAAAACGTATTTTGTTTATCCATATCAGGAGGAAGTCACTTCACGTGAACGTTATTATACTCAGTATGCCGATATAAAGGAAATCCTGATTCGTGATGATCAGAACAGAAAAGTGGTTTCTGTTGAATATGAAGATATTGAACACACTCCTACTCAGATCAAGAACGCGAAAAAAGCATCTAAAAATTTCATTGAACAACTGGAGAAAAATCCGGTAATGATGTATGATGAAAAAATGTCGCTGATGAAAGATATTACTCCGGCACTGGAGAAATTACCAGACGGAAACTATGTTCAGTACTATCGTGATGTTCCGTATATCAAAGACCGGGTTATTCGTTACAAAAACGATATTGTGGCGGGTTACTTCACCATTAAGAATAATCAGTTGGAGGGTTCGGCAACCTGGTACTATGTGAATGGTAAAAAAATCAAAACCGGGAACTATTTGCTGGGAAGCAAACAAGGGCTCTGGTCGTTCTACGAATACGAAGAAAACTACGAACAATATTATGCCGACAAACAGGCTGCAGCTTTGAGAAAAGAAAGCACCATTGCAGTGAAAATGGTTTATGATACCCTTACCGAAAAAATGGAATTCCGAAACGGGAT
>CBFGMW010000546.1:0-2336 GCA_965649925.1 uncultured Fluviicola sp. | reverse complement strand
CAAGTAAATAAACTGATGTTGTTTTACTCGAAGGTTCATAAACCGAAAAGTCGGCACATTCATACTGATTGTAATATTGTCTGAAATTTGGGTAGTTTCTCAGTTCCATCTCCGGGGTGATCTGGACTGCATTCTGGAAAGGCAAATCTGCATCTTCCCTGAAAACTCCTGAAAGCGCAACGAGGTACGTTGTGTCTTCCACGTGTTTAATAGTTACCAGATTGAAGTCGCGTTTGTGCAGGAGAGAATCCTTAACAGGTTGCGACCAAAAGAAAAGACCATCCTGAATTCCGGATGAATCCGGTTCAGTTACTTCCCAACCAAACGTAGAAACAGAACTTGTATATTCCTGTTTGAATGTGGGCATATCGTTCGGATTGTATCTTCCCTGAAAATTATGCCCGCCAACCAGGTAATACCTTCCATTCATGTAATTCAACTGTCCGCCGGTAACCGCAAACTGTTGGTTTTGCTCAGAAAGTATACTTCCACGAACACTATTTGCGGAAGCGTTTTTCTTTACATTTTCGATTGTTTCAGAAACCGAAAGACAGAGCATCTTATCGAAAGTTACATGTTTCTTAGTGGCTTCATCAATTCCATACCCACCAACCAATATTAACGTGTCGTTATGCTGATAATAACAATGGTTTGTAGCTTTTAACTGACTGGCCAGTTCAGGTATAAAATTAGAAACCGGATATTTCCAAACCTGCAGCGTTTTCATGTTGAGAACTATGAGCTGGTTGTTGTGTCCGGCCGAATCGAAACTGGCAAACGGCTGCCGGCGGTGTAACCCATCGAGCCTGCCACCTATTATCAAAACCTCATCGCCGCTCTTTGCCCAGGAAAACGATTGAACACCGGCAAATTCAGCCAGAGAAACCGGCTCCACTTTTATGGTATATTCAGATAAGTTCTGTCCCGCAGCAAAACTTGAAGCTACGGCAATGATCAACGCTAAAAAATACTTCTGCATTTATATTTGAATTTAGGTCAGAATGTTGTGAGCTGACTGAATTGGTTCCGGAATGCCTGTTTGGTCGAACATTTCCAGTAAGTCAATTTCTATTGTTCTGGCCATGGCAGTAATCGGAACATCGTTTGGCCCGCCTTCAAACGGATTTTCGGAAGATTCACCAATTTTTTCCATGGTAGTAAATACCCAGCCGGCCAAAGCACTGAATGGAATAGAAAGGTAAACAAATCCTTCACCCATTTTCTGAAACTCCTGCAGCATGCCGAAAGGAAGCAACAAAATGAAGATTTTAATAAACCACAAATTCAAAGTAGCATATTGGCGCGGATAAGGAAAATTCTTAATGCGTTCGGCGGCTCCCTGCTGATTATATAATTCTGTGATTGTCTGGACCATTTCCATGTGACGGAAATCGTCGATCAAACCCTGTGCATGCAGTTCTTTTAGTTCTTTCGATTGTAATCCCTGAATTTGAACCGCCTTATTAGTCTTACTTATTACATAAGCAAATTCTTCAGGCGACAGGTATTTGGCAAGCTCATCTTCTAACTTCGATTCCTGCTCAACAACATGAAACCACTTCTCCTTGTACTCCGCGTTATGTACTTGTTTGATCGCTTCCCAATCGCGTGGTGTACGCAGCTGATAACGCAATGCTGTCATCCAGGCTATGTGACGGTTGATCAGCCGGAGTTGAATGGTTTTTAGTTCTTCTTCCGACCGGGCTATTTTGGCAAATTCATTGGAAACAAAATCTTTTGCCATTATACCCCAAACTCTGCTGGTATTTACAATTCCACCCCAAATTTTTCGGGCTTCCCATAAACGATCGTAAGATGCATTGTTCTTAAAACCAACCATAAATGCAACTGCGGTACCCAGCAAAGCAATCGGAAGCCAGGGAAGCCCAAGCCATTTGCAGTCGCACAGATCATAAATGAAAGCTGGGATTGCCGCCAGGATCAGAAGGGCAAACACATCTCTTCTGGTCCAAATAATTACCTCTTTAAAGGAATAATGTTTTCCGGAATGCATAGTTAATCTTTGTATTCATTTTTCTCAAGACGCGCAATTACCTCATCGAGATTTTTTTGTTTTTTCAATTTTCTGCTGGCTATAGCCGTTGGAGTAAAGTACTTGTGCATATTTAAAAATGAAACCTGCATTTCGTCCCATTTTCTGTCAGAATCTATCTTGCCATGTTCGCGTAATTCTCTTCGAAGCTTGTCGGCTATTTCATGGAAATCATCTCTTCCCAGGTAATCCAAATCGGCATCACAGATTATTTCCTCCAGCTTGTTTTTCGGTTGATGCGGAATTTGAGTGACATAAATCAGTTCTTTGATCAGGTCGATAT
>CBFGMW010000545.1:0-2355 GCA_965649925.1 uncultured Fluviicola sp. | reverse complement strand
TCTGGTTATTGGCAATAAATGCAGTTACGGTTTCAGGTCCGGTTTGCGCATTGTCGGCCGAAGGCTTGTCGAGCAGTTTACTGATGTAAAAGGTACCGCCGCTGATCCCGATCAGGAATAAGGTGCTTCCTGATGGTGACGACAATACATCTGTAATGATCCAAATATGTAAGATACCGAAGAATACTACCATCAGCCAGACCAGGAATTGGAAACGGCTCAGGCTGTAAGGCACTTCACTGATATTGATTACTCCGGCTGCGGCATTGGTTGGCTGACTGCGGTTATAACCGATAATAACTCCGTTGGAGGTGTATAATGAAACATCTTTGAGCAATGCTTTCCCATAACGCAAAATAAGGACTAATAACAGGAGAAATAGGGGGTAGAACACCCACGGAACCCAGTTTGTTGAAGTATACAGAGTTATAGGATGTTCAACTCCCGGAATTCTGTACTCGGTTGTTTTGGTACCGAGGTTTATATCCACTTTACGATGGAAGCGCAGGTAACTCGGATAAGTATACATCAGCTGCCACGGTGAATTTTGGGCTGTATCGCGTTCGATCAGGAAAATAATTCCCGGCTCCGATTCGTTGATGAAACGCGGTTCGAGATCGGGGAAACAAATTCCGTCGATCCAGAGGCGGTAATCTTTGAAGTTGCGTTTTGCCGAATCCAAATCGGTCTTTGCGATTTTCACCATTAGGTAATCGCCCGGATGTACGGTGGCTCCCGAAGCATTTGGTCCGTATTCTACATCGGAATGGTACTTGCACACGTAGGTTACATGAATAATAGACGGTGAAGCCTTTACGGGTGTTGTTGTTTCCTGTTTCGGAGGATCTGTTTTTGGTGGAGCCACTGCAAAACCGGCAAAGCAGCTGAGCAGTGCAAAAAGAAGAAGTTTTTCTTTCATGAGTAGTTGTTTTGAATAGTGTGTTATTTTTTTCAAATATATAATTTCAGATTGAAATACAATAAGTTGTGATTTGTTAGTTTACTTTTTTAGCCAAAAAAGTAACAAAAAGGCTTTTCCATTCCAAGGCGTTGCGGGCAGTTTTAAATCTTTTGGTTTTCCAGCCAAAGTAGTTATCCGCCGATAGCGGATAAAAGGACAAGCCCCTTTGGCGGAAAACTACAAAAGTTTCAAAACTTCTTATCCGCCCCGCTGTGGAATGGTGGAGAAAATCCTCATTCTGGTTTTTGGATTCTCTTTATATTAAGAAATGTAATTACATGCTTCGAATGAGGATTGTGTCTTCACCCTTTATGCTTGCGTTAAAGCTTCAGCGTATACCGCTTGGTGCCCGGTTTTCTAATCGTTTTTCTGAGTCGTAATCACAGGTTCCTTTATTAGTTAACTTCTCAGAACGGAATATTGACTTAAAACACTTTGGTACTGTCTTGTTCTTTCAATTTCTGAATATCTTCGTGAAATCTTCTGTATTTCAGCAAATATTTGGTCTCTAACGGTCTATCCGGGAATTTTTTTTGAATCCAATATTCTAAATCACCGTTTTGAAGAATTTTTACTGAATAGACGAGTTTTTCATCTTTGAGAAAAAGGTATAGATGATCATGATTATTATCTCCATGTGAACGAATTGTTTGTAACCAGGAATCCCAATCAGTATGTTTTATGATTAACTCATTCAGGAAATAGTGTCTTAACGGATGCCAGGACGGGAAGTCTCTTCTGAAGCAAATAGATTCTTCGTCTACGGTTATTTGGTTTTTCGGAAAGTTTATCTGCAGGATTATGACGACCAGAAGAGTAATTGAAATCAGGACATACCAAACAATACCCTGATAAGGGTGAAAAATGAGTAAAGCCAGCAGACTTAATATAAATACAAGTAAGAATCGTTTTACAAATAGAACCGTGAGCATCGGTTTAGGCTGCATCTCTTCGGTATGTTTTCATTTATCAAGTACAAATAAACGCTAAATTTGGAAACTATGGAACCAATCATTACCAGTAACTCATACTTTCAAACCCCGATTCATTTCGCGAAACTTTACTGGGCCGATATGGTCCGCAAATACTGGTTCTTCCTGATGATCTTTCCGGGCGCTTTTCTCGGAAGTGTAATCAACACGTTTATGAAGGATTCGCTTTACATGGGATTTATTAGCATAGGAATAGGAGCAGCCATTTTTCTCTTTGCCCGCTGGCGTTTTCTTGCTGCATTGAAGAAAAACCCGGCATTCAGTTCGGCAAGGGTGTTTACGCTTTATAACGACAGACTAATCGTAGAAGATGATAGCGGTTCACGCGGTGTTTTCAACTTTACGGAGATAGCTTCTGTGAGAGCGCTTAAATCGGATTATCGCATTAGGCTGAAAAGCAGG
>CBFGMW010000544.1:0-2359 GCA_965649925.1 uncultured Fluviicola sp. | reverse complement strand
CGTATAAATCCTCAATCTGAATGTTTATCTTAGCATTCATTTAAAACTGATTAATCTGGAAAACTGATTTCAGATCACCTGAGTTGTTGAATGAACTATCCAGATTTCTCAATTTACCGTCGTTCAGACTATAAACCAGTGCATGGATCTCAGGTAAACTTCCGGTTTGCCATTCTTCCTGGATGAACGAAATCTTAGCCATATTTTTTGCTTGTTCAATTGCATTTAATTCAACCAAACGATTGGCTCTTTCTGTTTCATCAGTAATAGCATCCAATTCTGCCATGTATTTGATGTAAACGTTCTTAATACTTACTAACCAATTGTCTAAGAAACCGAAGCTTGTATTGCTCATTGCTGCTGCAACACCGCCGCATCCGTAATGTCCGACTACTAAAATGTGTTTTACTTTTAAATATTTTACGGCATAGTAAACTACGCTGAGTAAGTTCATGTCGGAATTGATAACCTGGTTGGCAATGTTCCGCTGAACGAAAATACTTCCGGGAGGCAGGTTTACAATCTCGTTTGCAGGAACACGGCTGTCAGAACATCCGATCCATAAATATTCTGGATTTTGACCCTGAGATAGATTGTCAAAAAATGTTGGGTCTTTCGCAAGTGTATCTTCTACCCATTTCTTATTTCCTTCAAAAATTTCGTTCATAATGTTTCTATTGGGGTTAGTATTTCAATTTCTATATTTTTATCTTTTGCCCGAACGATAAAATCCTCGATTGACTCGGAGATGTCGTGTGCCAGTAACTTAACATCTCGCTGGTCTATGATTACCTTCACATTATCCGGAATACTCATCATCGTTTTTAATAATGAAGCTTTATTCAGGAATGTCATGTGCTCTGTTAATCTGATTGTATATTCATTTCCGTTCACCTGTAAGTAGTGCGACAATCTAAAGTTATGGTATAAAATTACGAGGAACGATACAATTAAACCACAAAGTATCCCAATTAACAAGTCGGTAAAAATGATACATACAATTGTTGCAATAAACGGAATAAATTGCAGCCAGCCTTCTTTGTAAACCTTTTTGAATAAGCTAGGCTTTGCCAGTTTGAATCCAACCTGGATCAGGATTGCCGCCAGGGAAGCGTATGGAATGTAACCGAAGAGTACCGGAAGTGTAAGTACTGCAATTGCAATGAATAATCCGTGAGAGATTGCAGCCAGCTTCGAAGTACCACCGGAATTAACGTTTGCTGAAGTTCGAACGACTACTTGTGTAATCGGCAGTCCACCTATCAAACCTGAAATGATGTTTCCTGTTCCTTGCGCTAACAGCTCCCGATTTGCAGGAGTAATTCTTTTCTTCGGGTCCAGTTTGTCGGAAGCTTCAACACTCAATAACGTTTCTAAGCTGGCTACAACAGCAATGGTGAGAGCAGTAATATAGATTTCCTTGTTAGAAGCCAGTTGAGAGAAATCCGGGAAGGTGAAAAAATCTTTTACGGGTTTACCGGCAATTCCAAGATCTACTCTATGTTGAATATCAATTGCCCAGGTAGTTCCTTCTAATCCAAGCGTGACCAAAATTCCAATTAACACCACTATTAAAGGTGCAGGGATGAATTTCAGAAAGGTACCCTGAACGAATTTCCTTTCCCAAACAACCAACAACAAAATGGAAAAAGCACATATCATTAAGGCACTTGGGGTGATATAGTTCAAACTGTTATACAGTTCAGAAAACGTATTTTCTCCATCTGCTTGAAGAAAAGATTCATCTCCTTCGTAATCTTTGTCATAGCCCAATGCATGCGGCCACTGCTTGAAGATAATCAATAACCCGATTGCTGCCAGCATTCCTTTCACCACTACATTCGGGAAGTAGAAGGATAAATAACCTGCTTTTATCAAGCCAAAAATGATCTGAATGACCCCGGCAATAACAACTGCGCTCAGGAATAGCGGGAACGAACCGAGATCTATTATTGATGCCGCAACTATTGTTGCTAATCCGGCTGCCGGGCCGGAAACTCCGATTGCAGATCCGGAAATAATCCCGACAATGAATCCGCCGATAATTCCGGCAATTAATCCGGAGAACGGATTTGCGCCGGACGCAAGTGCAATTCCTAAACAAAGAGGTACGGCTACAAGAAACACAACAAGACCAGCCGGGATGTCTTGCTTCCAAGTTTTAAAAAGATTTTTCATGAAAAATTAATAACGATGTATACTAATATTAGCTAAGCACGTTATTGTTTTCAGGAGGATTTTCGAGTGGTGTACGATCTTGCCCTACAGGCTTCACAATGTCGTTTGAAAAACCGGTTTTATCAAAAAGATTTGTGACAAAATTGAAATGTGTGTTGAGTCCGTCAGCTAAATGAAGTTC
>CBFGMW010000543.1:0-2361 GCA_965649925.1 uncultured Fluviicola sp. | reverse complement strand
TGTAAGTAGCAAACAACTTTATATAACATTTAATAAAGCCTCGTACCTTTACGGGGCTTTCTTCTTTTATGACTGTAGCAAAAACAATTTGGAATAGCGTCAAGGATGCTGAAAACATAGTAATAACAGCGCACAAATCGCCTGATGGTGATTCGATTGGTAGTTCATTGGCGTTAAAGCATTTTTTGACCAAAATGGGATTAAATGCAAGTGTTGTCCATCCGGATGCCGCACCTGAATTTTTGCGCTGGGTTCCGGGGCAGTCGGAAATTATTGTTTTTGAAGAAAACGAGAAATTAGCTGTTGAACTTATTCAGGCAGCAAATATTATTTTTTGCCTGGATTACAATCACCCGAGCCGTGTTGGAGAACAAATGCAGGGAGCATTGGAAAAAGCTTCGGCAGTTAAGATTATGATTGATCATCACCTTGATCCGGCCGATTTTTGTTTGTATGCAATCTCAAATCCTAAAACCTGCTCTACAGCACAATTGATCTATCAGTTTATCGAAGATATTGAATTGCTTGATGTTCTGGATCCTTTAATCGGACAATGTGTTTACCTCGGAATAATGACTGATACAGGGTCTTTCAGATTTCCTTCTGTAGAATCAAAAACGCATCATATCATTGCTCATTTGATAAGTGCTGGCGTTAATCACAGTGCTATCCACGAAGCTATTTATGACACGAATACAATTGATAAAATTCGTTTGAAAGGATATTGCATGTCGGAGAAACTGGTTTGTTTACCCGATTTACCGATTGCCTATGCTTCCATGACAGCCGATGAATTACTTCGCTTTAATGCTCAAAAGGGAGATACAGAAGGATTGGTGAATCAAATTCTTTCGATCCAGGGAATTAAAATGGCTGTTTTCTTCGCAGAGAAAGATGGAAAGATCAAAATCTCTTTCAGATCTAAAGGCGAATATGTGGTAAATGAATTGGCTGGTGCACATTTTAGCGGCGGCGGACATGCTTATGCTTCCGGCGGAGTAAGTTCGGATGATATGACAACAACAATTGATCGGTTTGTAACAAACGTCAAAAATTTCATTCCCGTATCATGAAAAAGTTAATCTGTTTTATTTCAATTACTGTATTAGTTTCCTGTAATGAGGAGCCGGCTAAGAAAACTCCGGAATGGAATACAGAAAAATCCATCAAAATGAACGAGGAACTTGCTGAAGAGCAGGATCTGGACATTGATCTGTTTCTGGCAAAGTACGAAAGCAAAGAAATCATAAAAACAGGTTCGGGCCTTCGATATATTTTGATGAAATCTTCTACCGGAGAACAGGCTAAATCGGGCCGGGAAGCGTTTGTTTCTTATTCAGTTCAGTTGCTTGACGGAACTGAGGTTTATAAAACATCCGAAGATGAATTGGATGTTTTTGATGTTGACAATAGTCAAATTGAGTCGGGAATCCATGAAGGAATCAAACGGATGAAAGTAGGTGAGAAGGCAATACTGGTATTTCCGAGTCATCTCGCTCATGGGTTGATCGGAGATATGCATAAAATCCCGCCGCTTTCACCATTGGTTGTAGAAATTGAATTAATTGAATTGAAATAATATGAAAAACATGAAATGGTTAATTGGCTGTTTGATGCTATTGAGCTTGTCGGCTTGTGTTGAAGAAACGGTTGTAGAGGATAAACCAAAAGGCGAAACTACTCGTTCTGATTCCGGGCTTTCCAAGTTTGAGCAGGCAATTGAGCCTAAAGACCAGATTGTAGACAAAAAGAAATTTCTGAATGGAATTCAAATCCAATGGTTTGAAAAAGGAAAGGGGGAGCCGCTTCAGGCAGGAAATGTTTACGAATTAAACTACAAAGTAAAACTGGAAAACGGAACTATTGTAGATGGGAACCATCTCTTGAAAAAAGAAATGATCCCTTTTTTACTGGGTTACAGTATGCAGACTCCGGGTTGGGATATTGCAATGACCGAATTGCATGAAGGTGATTTTGTTGAGATTTATCTTCCGGCAAAATTTGCCCGTGGCGAAAAAGGTATTCCGGGAGTTATCCCGCCAAATTCTCCCAACATCATTTTTATGCGCGTAGGAAAAAAAATAAACCCGATTAAGACAGAAAAAGGTGTGAAAGTATGGGTATTTGAACGCAATAAAGATTTGAAAGACTATAAAATCGGGACGAATTCTGAAGTTGCAATTGCGTATTTCGTAGGAACAAAAACCAACCCGCGTTATGACAACAGTTATCAGCGAAATCAGCCGTTTACATTCAGAATGACTGATGCTTCACTGATTCCAGGATTAAAGATCGGACTAAAAGATATTCAGCTTTTTGATAAGTGTTTGGTGCTTGTTCCCGCTTCTCAGGCATACGGGG
>CBFGMW010000542.1:0-2369 GCA_965649925.1 uncultured Fluviicola sp. | reverse complement strand
ATTTAAAAATTACAAACAGAGGTTAGCAAGAAGAATCAGGAAGCTTATGAATTGGTGGAAAAACTGAAATTTATGAACCAGTTCTTCGCGGTTCGTCCAAGCTGTGTTGCCGAATGTACGGAATTTGTGATCGATTATGATTTCAAACAATTGCTCGAACTTGCGAAAGAAACAAAAGGCACGGCTGACGATGAATTTGTTGAAATGAAAATCTACTGTGAAGGCAACCAGGGAACTTACAATCCGGGCTGGTTCACTTATTTTGAAAGAACATGGGATTATGGCGGTGGTGTAACCCTGGGAGATAACTCGATTTACAAATTCCTGAAAAAATCATACGCTTACCAGAAAAAAACAACCCTTTTCAAAACAGATGTTGATCAACTCAGAAGTGAAACAATCGGGATTATGGGACACCCGGTTTATATGCAGTCACAGGAAAGGGTGCTAGCCGAATTGGACAAGATTGTTAAGGAAGGAATTGTCTCTAAAACCGAGAAAGCAAAACTTCTGGAATACAGAAAACGCAACGAGGATATCGAAAAAGCAGATGAGCCCTTACTTCAGTTCGATTGTGCAACAAAAGATTGTGATTGGGGAGGATAGAGAATTAATCGCAAATGAGCAATGTCGAATTACTAATTAAAGGGGGTTGAACAATTCTCTTTACTTTTTAAGCAATTTCTTCGTCGGCAACTGCAATCCCAAACCTCCGGTAACTGACAAATTTGTCTGTAAATTATTTGCCTCCGGATTCCGATTGTTTAAGAGTTTCGTTTCAGCATAGAAATAGAAATACTGGCTGGCGTGAAATTTAAACCCCATCATTCCATCCCAAACCGGTTGGTAGAAGCGATGATTTTCGTATTGAAGTGTTTCTAATTCATTGCGATATACCTGCATTGCTGATAAACCAAATTCCAAACCTATAAAAAAGTCGAAACGCTTCACTGTGAAATTTCTCAGAACACCTGCTTCAATCAGGAAATAATCGTTGTAAACAGGTGTTCCTGACTGTGTGCTGGTCAACACCAGAGCATCTCCTCTAAAAGAATATTTATGGTCTAACTGATACGCAAAATGCCCGCCTACAAAATTCATTGCCGATTTTCGGTTCATTGAAAAGGTCGGATAAATACTCCCTGAAACTTCCAGCAAGCCCTGGCGTTCGCCATTCTCAACGTCTTGAGCAAGCCCTGAAAAAACAATCAAGCAAGCCATTATTGACAGCACTTTTACCATAAATCAGAGATTTTGTAATTCAAACTAACTGTTGTAAGCAAATGTCCTTCCAGGCTTCCTCCCGAACTTTTTTCAAAACTTACTCCGTAATCGGTATAGACTGTTTCAATATGAGTTCCGAGGTGCAGCATGTATTGCGACATCAAACTAATATCCAATCGGTCATTTAAGCGGATATGCGTTCCAATTCCTGCCTGAACAGCACTACTCCATCTGTTTACCTGGTTTGTCCGGTTGTTCAACTCCTGGCGATACGTATAATCAAAACAATGGCCTGCAAGAACATAGGGGCGAAATAACGGATTCGGATTCTCCAAAACATAGAACATCACGCTCCACCCAATGTGGTAATCGTTTCGTCTGACTTTATTATTTGAACTTGGCAAATAATCGAAAAACCATTCTGTATTTACACGATTGTTCGCCTGAACACGGAATTGTCCGCCTAAGCCTAGTGCAAAAGGATCAGGTTCAGAATGATCTATGGTATAAGATTCTCCATGGTGATGATCACCACCGTTGAACGAGCTCATGGTACTTCTCATTCCAATGGAAACAGTACCACCCTGATTTTTGTTCTTATAACTAAACGTTTGTGCAGTAAGCTGATTGAATCCTAACAACAAAACTGCCAGTAATAGGTTTTTCATAGTATTGCTTTCTAAGAGAACGCTGATTTTTCGGAATTGTTATAAAAGAAAAAGAGGTGCTTCCCGCCACAGCGGACTCAGCAACCTCTCTTCTTAATGTATTATATTATGTTTCAGGAATTAAATTCCGAACTTTTCCATAATCGCGTTCGATACGCCGGTTGAAGAATATCCACCGTCGTGGAACAAATTCTGCATCGTTACCATTCTGGTAAGGTCAGAGAACAAAGTAACACAGTAATTAGCACAATCCTCAGCACTTGCATTTCCTAGTGGGGAAATTGCATCTGCATAGTCGTAGAAATCGCCAAAACCTTTAATTCCGCTTCCGGCAGTAGTTTTTGTAGGAGATTGAGAAACCGTGTTTACACGAACTTTTTTCTCAACTCCATAGTGGTAACCGAAACTACGTGCAATAGACTCTAACATTGCTTTAATATCTGCCATATCTGTATAGAACGGGTAAGTTCTTTGAGC
>CBFGMW010000541.1:0-2378 GCA_965649925.1 uncultured Fluviicola sp. | reverse complement strand
AAGGTGAACTGAAAAAAGCGGCTTGTTGTAATTTGTCGGAATCGTTTGAAACCAATGCAACTGTGGATGTAAATGTTACGGATGCTGTTTCCGGAGCAAAGAAAATTCAGCTCCTTGGATTAGACGGTGTTTACACGCAATTCCAGATGGAGAATGTACCTTTTTTGAACGGTTCAGAGAGCAGTTTCGGGTTGAATACTGTTCCCGGAACCTGGGTTGAATCGATTCAGATTACGAAAGGAACAGGTTCTGTATCGAACGGCTACGAATCGATGGCGGGCTTGATCAATGTTGAATTTCGTAAACCGAGAACGATGCCTTATTTGGCAGTGAATGGTTATGGCTCAATTATCGGAAGAGGTGAGTTGAACATTCACGGAAGCCAACTGATCAATGAAAAATGGAGTACAGCTACTTTTGCACACGGTTCTTCCGTAATGACGGAAACAGACAGAAACAAGGATGGATTCCTGGATGTTCCACTTTCGAAGACTGCATCTTTTCTTCATCGCTGGGAATATAACGGTGATCGTTTCGAGACCCGCTTCGGTTTCAATGTTTCAATGGATGAGCGAAAAGGCGGCCAGGTTTCCGGAATAGATTCGGCTTATCGTGTGTTAAGCAGAAACAATCATTACGATGTTTTCGCAAAAACCGGCTGGATATTTAAGAAACCGCATCATAGTTTTGGAGTGGTGTACCGTTTGAAAAAGCAGGAAATGCGTGGGAATTATGGAGTTCGTGAATTGTTCAGTGATGAGGTTTCAGGAAACATAAATGCTATTTACGACGGAGAAATTAAATCTGCCGCACATAAATATCGTGTCGGAGGATCGCTTTTCTATCAAAATGTAACACAACGCAGCGGATTTACAGATCACCGCGAGTTTAGTGTTCCCGGAGTTTTTGCTGAGTACACGTATACCGGAATTCGACTGGTTGCAGTTCTTGGTGCCAGGTATGATGTGCCAATGAACTATAAAGCACAATTCTCACCACGCGTTCATTTGAAATATACACTCGACGAGCACACCGATTGGCGTTTAACTGCCGGGAAAGCGTGGCGTTTACCTTTGATTTTGAGCGATAATTATTTCCTTCTGGCAACATCAAAAGCCTGGTCGGTTCCAGCAAAAATGGAGCAGGAGGAAGCCTGGAACATTGGAACTTCCCTGGTTCGATCCGGAAAGTTGTGGGGAAGATCAGCAAGTATTAGTGCCGATGTTTTCCACACGCGTTTTATCAATCAGCTGGTGGTTGACCGCGATCGTTCGGTTGATACGTTTTATTTCGAGTTTCAGCACAAAACTTCGTACAGTACTGTTGCTCAATTTGAATTGAGCATTATGCCGATGAAGATTCTAACCGTTCGTCTGGCCTATAAATACCTCGATGTCCGTGCGAATTTCGGTGGTGTAATGCAGCAGCAAGTGATGGTTCCGAAACATCGTTTCCTTGTAAATACGGCGATTGAATCACGTAATAAGAAGTGGGCATGGGATGCAACATTCTCTCTTTACGGGAAAATGCGTTTGCATGATTACGTGGTGGATGGTGAACACCACAGCGATGAATACAGTACACTGGTTCCGAGTTTGATGTCGCAGGTAACATACCGGATGAAACGTTTTGAATTTTATGTCGGCGGAGAGAATATTTTGAATTTTACGCAGCCAGACCCTATTATCGGAGCAACTGATCCGTTTGGCGCGACATTTGATGCAACCCGTGTTTGGGCACCTGTTCTTGGAACTGTAGTTTACGCCGGATTTAGATATGAATTGAAACGAAAAGAAAAAGACGATGAATAAATTGATGAAAATAGTAGTTGTTACCTGCACGGTTTTGCTTACAGGTTTTACTGCAGGTGCTCAAACAGAGCCGAAAGTAAAAACAGTTGTAATCCAAACTTCTGCCGAATGCGAAGATTGTGAAGAGCGCATTGAGGCGATGTTGAATTACACGAAGGGTGTTTCGTTTGCTGAATTGGATTTAACAACCATGAAAGTAACAGTAAAGTATAAAACTGCAGCCATTACGGAAGCCCAGATAAAAGAGAAAATTTCGAAACTGGGTTACGATGCGGATGATGTGAAGGCAGATCCGGTTGCACAAAAAGAACTCCCGGCTTGCTGTCAGCCGCAAGGTATGTCGCATGAGCATAAAGAAGGCGAAGAGCATTAATAAAAAGTCGGAACATTAATGAAAAAAGGTCGGGGCGAATAATTATTCGCCCCGACCTTTTTTATGTGCATTTTATTTCTCCTCTTCCGAACTTTTGAAAATTCCTCCAACTCCTTTCGAGATCCGTTGAATTGTTTCAACGCCGGCAGCAATTGGACCGGCTGTCATATCTTCATAACCCCCAAACGATTTAT
>CBFGMW010000540.1:0-2378 GCA_965649925.1 uncultured Fluviicola sp. | reverse complement strand
ATGTACGGACAGGTCGCGACCTGTCCGTACCATTATTTAAATAAAAGATGATCCTCAAGAGAGAAGAGTTATTGGACTTATTAGAAACGAAAGCCGAACAATTCAACAACCCGGATTTCATTGAGACAGATCCAATTCAGATCCCGCATCGCTTTTCAAAGAAAGAAGATATTGAGATCATTGCTTTCATCGTTTCTACACTTGCCTGGGGAAACCGGAAATCGATTATCAAAAGCGGCGAGAACCTGTTGGAGATCATGAATCAGCAGCCACATGATTTCATTCTGAATTATACAGAATCTGATTACAAATTTGTGCACAGAACATTCAACGCGGCAGATCTGAATTCGTTTTTCCTCTCGCTGCATCGTCTGTACACCAAAGAAAACGGACTGGAGGGTGCGTTTTCAAAAAACAAAGATCACTCGCAATTTGAACGTATCAATGCTTTTCGCGACGAGTTCATTACAGAACCTTTTCTCCCAAGAACCCACAAACATATTGCGAATCCGTTAAAAGGTTCAAGCGCGAAACGTATTAATATGTATTTACGCTGGATGGTGAGAAACGACAAAAAAGGTGTCGATTTCGGGATCTGGAATAAAGTACCAATGAGCGATCTGCATTTGCCGCTTGATGTACACACCGGAAACGTAGCACGAAAACTCGGAATGCTCACACGCACGCAAAACGACTGGAAATCGGTAGCTGAAATACAGAAACACCTGGTTTCTTTCGATCCGAAAGATCCTTGTAAATATGATTTTGCGCTTTTCGGACTTGGAGCTTTTGAAGGTTTTTAGGTTATGAAGCATATCTTAGTAAGGACAGGTCGCGACCTGTCCTTACAAAATGTTCGTAACTCTGAAAAACTCACTTTCGGGAAAACACATAAATGATTATTTTAGCGCTATGAAGTGGGTATATCCTCAATTTTTGTTCGCCCTTGCGGTAATTCTCATCCCGCTTCTCATCCATCTTTTTCATTTCAAAAAGTATAAAACGCTCTATTTCTCGAGTTTAACGTTTTTAAAATCGGTTGAGCAGGAACAGAGAAACATCCGGAAACTTAAGCAATGGCTTATTTTCGCTTGTCGCGCGCTATGTTTTGCATTCCTTGTTTTCGCATTTGCACAGCCCTATATTCCGCTGAAATCGAAAACAAAAGAATCAGGAAAACACGTTATTGCCATTTATGTCGACAATTCGTTTTCCACCTCACGTTTAGGTGAATCGGGCGAATTACTTTCCCAATCAAAAGAATTGGCGAAATCGGTGGTTCAGGATGCTCCGAGAGATGCGCAGTTTTTGTTGATTACCAACGAACTGGGCAGCGAAGAAAAGCAAACACTAAACAAAGCTTCATGCCTGGATAAGATTGAAGATCTAACGTATTCTCCATTGGTGAGATCAGCTGCTACACTTACTTCCTGGTGGCAGGAATGGCTTTCGGAAACAGAGAAATCAGGAGTGCATTATGCCGAAAAACAATTGGTTTATTTATCCGATTTTCAGAAATCGACTTTTGGTAAACTCAAAAACTTTGAGCCAAACGAATGGAAAGGTCAGCTCTACCCTATTCAATTGAAACCGGTAAAAGAAGGAAACTTATACATTGATTCCATTTGGTTTGCTTCGCCTATCCACAAAAAAGATTCGAAACAAATTATCTACGCCCGGGTTGTAAACTCAAGTGACGAGGCAATAAAAGATGTGGAAGTTTCTTTTCAGATCGGAACACTGAACAGAGATGTTTATGCGGATATTCCATCGAACGGAGCTGATACGGTTGAAGTGAGTTATTTCAACTCAAAAGCGGGAAAAACGGCCGGATATGTTCGTATCAACGACAAACAGATGACCCGGGATGATGCCTTCTACTTCTCTTTCGATGTGAAGAAAAATGGAAAAGTGCTGATTCTGGACGGCGAAGAAGCTGTTGAAAATGTTGCGAAAGTTTATCGTCTTGATGATTATTACCAGATTCAGCAAATTCCTCAAAGCCAACTCACTGCTACAACTACCAAAGATGTAGATCTCGTGGTTGTAAATGGTTCGAATAATCTGCCATCAACAAGCAGTCAATATTTATTCGACTTTGCTAAAAACGGAGGAACGCTGCTTCTTATCCCCGGAAGCAATCCAACACCTTCAGGCTGGAACAATTTGCTTTCTAAAGTTCAGATGCCCGGAATTGCAGGAATGCAGGAAAACGGACTGACATTGAAAAAGATCAATATAAACGATTCTTACTTTGAAGGAGTTTTTGAACGTAAGCCGGAGAATATCTCTCTTCCCCTGGTAAAAAAAGCGGTTCTGCTATCTTCTAACAAAACGAATTACTCTGTTGCACTGATCAATCATCAAAACGGAAGCCC
>CBFGMW010000539.1:0-2384 GCA_965649925.1 uncultured Fluviicola sp. | reverse complement strand
TCTCCATGATGTTTCATTAGATACGGAGAATTCAAATATTTCTCCATAAAATTGCGGTCGTTAAAACCTACAAGCGAAACAATTACTGTTACACCGATCAAAATGTATGTTGAAAAAAATTGCGTGTCCATCATAATAACTAGTGTATCTTTGCCACAAAATTGCTGATTAATCAAACATGAAAATACTTTCCGGGCTACTCTTTATTACCATCGTATTGTGTATTTCCAGTTGTGGGTCCGATATTCCACCTACAGATCCAGTTTTCGACGATAAAATTGCCATGCAGAAACGCCTGAAATTGGCTGTTGAGCAGGAATTGGTCGCTGAAATGGGTTACGATGAAGCTTTCGTGAAACAGCTCGGATTTATTTACGAAAAACGCGGATACAAACCTATTTGGACAAATGATTCCACTTTTGAGAAAAAAGGTGAGAAATTTATTGGTTTGATTGAAAATGAAAATGCTATTGGTTTACCAAAAAAACGGCTGGACCGAAATAAAGAACAAAAGATTGCGCATGAATTGATAGTGAAAGAATTACAGTTAACAGCACAGTTCTCACAAATGATAAATGATCTGAAAGTGGGGATTATGGATACTTCCACCAACAAAATGCGCACAAAACTTCCCGGGGCCGATGAACTGGTATTACAACGCTTAAAAGAATTTGATACCGTTCAGAAATTCGGGACATGGCTTGCTTCTATGGGCCCTAATAATCCGTATTACCGAAATATAGCAAAAGCGCTATTTAATCAGGTTTACAAGAAGGAGATTTCTGCCAAATCATTTAAAATACCAACAATTAAAGAAGATACACTTGCAGCGGAAAAACTATCAAAAGAAGCATTGGTAGAGAAAGGTTATCTTAAAAAAGATGCTCCGGAAGAAGATTTTGAAACAGCTTTGAAAACATTCCAGGTTGAGCATGCTTTGAAAGATGATGCAGTTCTTGGAAAATACACGGTTGAACTATTGGGAGAAAGCCAGCAGCACCAGGTAGAACGCGCCGTTTTGTCGTTGGAAAGATGGCGCTGGAGAAGTGCTTTCCCTGAGAAATATGTCTGGATCAATATTCCGGAATATAAACTCCGTTTTTACATTAATGATACGCTTTATTCCGAGCATAGGGTTGTTGTCGGAAAACCTGAAAACACAACTCCTCAGTTGACGTCTTCAATCAGAAGTATTATCGCGCTTCCTTTTTGGACACAACCGCAATCTATTGCATCGAAAGAATTTTTACCTGCTCAGAAAGCAAACTCGAATTATGCCGCAAAGAATCATTATAAGGTTTATCGTGGCGGTGTAGAAGTTGATCCGCTGTCAATTAACTGGAGAAAATACAAAGAAACCAATTTCCCGTTCAGAGTTACCCAGGATCCGGGCGATGACAATGCTCTTGGATTAATCAAATTTGAATTCAACAACACCTACGGAGTGTATGTGCACGATACACCGTCGAAAAGTTTCTTCAACAGAGATGTCAGAGCCTATTCTCACGGCTGTGTGCGTTGTGATATGCCGGATTCATTGGCGAGATATATTCTGTATCGCGACAAACGTCAGAAATTCATTCCGGATTCATTAGATTCAGTTGTAGCGCGTAAAGAACACATGATTATTCCTTTGCGGGAACCAATTACTGTTCAGATAGATTATATCACTGTTTCTACAACAACTCAGGGCAAACTTTGCTTTCACGCCGATGTTTACAAGCGCGATGAAGCATATTTGAAGTGGATGAAAGGCTGATTTTGAATTGAATCCGCCAAAGGTGGAGAAAATTGAAAAGGTTGAGACTGTTTTATGGAAACGACTTTGTTTCGCCATCTTGGGTTCATGAAATATTTAAATTCACTTCTATTCCTTCTTAATTTGAATGTCAGTTTTTCTCAGGATACACTGCGCAATCAGTTTACTCCAATGTATAGTGAATACTACGTGGTTCATGATGGAAATGCATTCGAGTACTATTTTCATCATTGCACTGGAACACATTACGGAAAAGGTCGAATTAAAAAGAATTTGCGGAGCTGGAAATTTGTTTTTGATTCCATTCAAACACCGACAACAACTTATGTCTGTTCATCCCAAAATCCGAGTGATAGTATTGACTTTGTTTTTAAGTACTTAGAAGATAGTTTAACCTATTACTCAGGATCCATTAAGGTTAATCAAATCGAACATTCACAAGGAGATTATACATTTTCCATTCACAAATCCGATTTGAATTTCGACAGCATCCAGCTAGAAATGGATTACAAAACGAATCTTGACATTGTTGGATTAGACCGTACGTGTTCGGAAATCACTGTTTACAGTCCAGATGGATGGCGCACCTATCAACATAGTGGTAACAATGTTTTAAAAAAGAAAA
>CBFGMW010000538.1:0-2392 GCA_965649925.1 uncultured Fluviicola sp. | reverse complement strand
TCTCGCTCCTTTTTCACTTTTCTATAAAAATAATGACTGAGACAAACATAGGAGCCACATAGAGATATAAAGTTGCAAAGATGCAGATAGGAAGAAATTAATGGGATGTGATTTTTAACACATTGTCACATAGTACTTGGACCTGGGTATTAGAGTGTAAAGTGCAAGAATTATATACCGCGAACTTTTTTGATATTGTCGTAGGCTTCCTGTAAACGCTGGAACTTTTCCTTCGCGCCTTTCTGGTATTCTTCTCCGAGAGAAGCTACTTTATCGGGATGGTAGCGTACGGCCAATTTTCTGTATGCTTTTTTCACATCATCATCGGAAGCATCTTCTGCAACGCCCAGTACTTCATAATCGGCTTTGATGTCGTGTTTGAACATTCCACGTACAGAACCAAAATCCATTGGCGGAACATTGAGCCATTGTGCCAACTGCTGTAATGTACGGTTTTCAAGATCAGAAACTTCTCCGTCTGACTGGGCAATTCCGAACAAATAATGTAGTAATTGAATACGAATTTCTACCTGGGCGCGCATCGAAATATCGCGGCAGATTTCCTGGATAGGAATGGTAGGTGCATCCAGAAAGTGTTTCAGCGTTTGAAGGTGCTGAGAGGAGAAGTTCGGACCGAATTGCTGGGCTAAAAACGCTTTCACAAAGTTTAATTCCGACTTCACGACTTTCCCGTCAGTCTTCATCATATAGGCAGAAAGCGCTAATAATTGAGTAGGAAAATCATAACGCTGTGTTTGCTGACGGTAGTACTCAAAAATATCCTGAAAAGACTGGCTGCTCTGTCCTTTATTCGCATTCGGATTTTTACGCATGCGAATACTTTGATCAACTATTCCTCCAATGAAAAAACCAACAATCGCTCCTATGAAACTCTTTGTCAGGATAAATCCTAAAACTGCTAATATGATACTGTACACGCTGAAAAAATAAGCCTCCCGAAGCAGATCTCCTATCGTCGATCGCTTCGGGAGGTATTGTTGTTGTTAAATTAAGTCTATACTTCGTTCAATGAATGAATTCAGGTCTTCGCCTTTCAGCATTCCCTGAGCCAAAAGTGCTAAATCTGTAAGTTGTTTCACTTTATTCGATTTCTCTGATTCGTCCGTTATTTCAAGCAAACCTTCTACTTTCTTATGATTTGCATTCACGAGCAAATTATAATTTTCAGGAAACGCTCCAAAGAAGCCGCCTCCACCCATTTTCTGCTGTTCCATCATTCTTCGGATAAACTCAGGCTGGGTTACAATTATCGGCGCATCTGTTTCGCTCATGGCTTTGAATTCGACTTTGAATTTCTGTGTGTTGACAACCGATTCAAAAACCGGTTTCAATAATGCCTGTTGTTCTTCAGTCAATTTAGCCGGCAATTCGCCTTCTTTCTGAATCAATTGATCCAAAGTATCTGCATCCACACGAGCAAACCAAACCTGATCAACATCCTGTTCCATTCTGGAAACCCAATGCGGAGCCAGCGGACCTTCAATCAAAGCTACCTGATAACCACGATCTTTCGCTTGTTTTACAAATGAGAAATGTTCCTCTGCATCATGCGTATATAGAATAACTACTTTTCCGTCCTTATTGGTTTGAAGCGGTGCTATCTGCTCCTTGAACTCATCTATTGTAAAGTATTTCCCTTCAGTGGTTTTTATCAAAGCGAAAGATTTGCTTTTTTCTGAAAACTTGTCATCCGAAAGCATTCCGTATTCGACAAAAATCTTCAGATCATCCCATTTCTCTTCAAAATCAGCACGGTCTTTCTTGAACATTTCTGCCAATTTATCGGCTACTTTTTTTGTAATGTGCGAAGAAATTTTCTTCACATTTCCGTCACTTTGCAAGTACGAACGAGAAACATTCAAAGGAATATCCGGTGAATCAATTACACCATGCAGCAATGTCAAAAATTCAGGTACGATCTCCGCAACGGAGTCCGTAATAAATACCTGATTCGAATACAAATTGATCTTGTTACGCTGAACTTCTACATTTTCCTTGATTTTTGGGAAATACAAAATTCCTGTCAGATTGAACGGATAATCAACGTTCAAATGAATATGGAACAACGGATCTTCAAAGCTGGAAGGATACAATTCGTGATAGAATGCTTTGTAATCTTCGTCTTTCAAATCGACAGGTGCTTTTGTCCATGCCGGAGCAGGATTGTTTACCTGGTTCTCCACATCAACCGAAACACGTTTTATTTTTCCTTCGTCGTCTTTTTCACCTTCAGGCGAATCAATGTATTCTACTTTTGTTCCGAAAACAACCGGAATTGGCAGGAACTTGCAGTATTTGTCAAGTATTTGCTGAATTCTCGATTTCTCCAGGAACTCAGCAGATTCGTCGTTGATATAAAGAATAATATCTG
>CBFGMW010000537.1:0-2405 GCA_965649925.1 uncultured Fluviicola sp. | reverse complement strand
CGCCGGTGCGACAAAAATTGAACTTCGTATCGTAGATGCAGGCCGAACTTCCATCCATATTATTGATAATGGAAAAGGAATGTCATTCTTGGATTCCCGAATGGCATTTGAACGACATGCTACAAGTAAAATAGCACATGCTGATGATTTGTTTGCGCTTTCGACTAAAGGATTTCGTGGTGAAGCACTGGCTTCAATAGGTGCGATTGCGCATGTTACACTAAAAACTCGCCGACAGGAAGATGAGCTGGGAACAGTTCTACAAATGGAAGGAAGTGCTGTTCAGAAACATGAAACGGAACCAACTGCATTCGGGTCGTCGTTCGAAGTAAAGAACCTTTTCTTCAACGTTCCTGCACGACGTAATTTTCTGAAATCGGACCAGGTGGAAATGAAACACATTTGTGATGAGTTTGAGCGCATTGTTTTGGCACATCCGGATTTGAGCTTTAAACTGTTTCACAATTCGCAGCAAATTCACAATCTGGAATCGGCACCATTGCGAAAACGCATCGTTGACATTTTCGGGAGAAATTACAACGACAAACTGGTTCCAATAGTTGAACATACAGATATTGTAAAAATTGAAGGTTTCATTGGTAAACCGGAGGCTTCAAAAAAATCGCGCGGAGAGCAGTTTTTCTTTGTGAACGATCGTTTTTTTAAGGATACGTACTTCAACCATGCAGTTGCAAGTGCTTTCGACCAATTACTGGATGCAAAACATTATCCGAGTTATTTCCTTTATCTGACGGTTGATCCGAAAGCAATTGACGTAAATGTTCATCCAACAAAAACAGAAATTAAGTTCGAAGAAGACAAAGCTATTTACGCCATTTTGAAAAGTGCTGTCAGATCCAGTTTGGGAAGATTCAACATCACTCCTACTTTGGATTTCGACCGTGAAGCAAGTTTCGATCTGAGTTATTCCAATCTTCAGGAAATTCCAAAGGAACCCGTTATCCAGGTAAACCCGAACTACAATCCTTTTCATCCAACTTCTGTTCCGGCGCAACGCTCTTCGGGCGCAACTTCGAATTCTTCCAGCCTGAATAAATTAGGTTTCGGAAGTCAGGCAGAACAAAAATGGGAGAATTTCTGGGAAAAAGATGAACATCAGGAACCGGAACAACCTATTGCAGCACAACAGGAAATTGAATTGGATACGCATTTGATCCAGAAACCGTTCATTCTGAAAAACAGTTTCATTATTGCCAATCACAGTAACGGATTGATCATTATTCAGGCGCGAAGAGCACAGGAACGCCTGATCTACGAACAAATGATGAATGGGTTTATGATGAATCCGCTTGCTTCTCAGCAACTGATCTTTCCGTTAGACAAACCATTCAGTAAACAGGAACAACGGGCTTGGGACGAAAACCGAACTACGCTGGAACGCATTGGTTTTTCATGGAGTTTTGACGAAGACACGTTCTTATTGAATGGAATGCCGGCTATTTTGGATGAATCGACCGTGATTTCGTGTATCGACAAACTTTTGGAATTATTCCAGCTGCAGGAAATTGATAAAGGCGAGGTTGCACATGCAGTTATCAGTCAATTAGCATTTGCGGGAAGTATGTCGTTCAGAATGCCTTCAGAAGATCAGCAAATCCAAAGTTTGATCGATCAACTGTTTGCCTATCCGGAGCACACTTATTCACCTTCAGGAAAAAAAATAATTTCGTTTTTCAGCAATGAAAGCATCTTACAACTCTTTTAATTATGTTTAGCAACATTCCACAGGTAACCAAAAATTTATTGATACTGAATGTATTGATGTATGTAGGTACATTCATTTTACGAATGAAAGGAGTTGATTTAACAGGTCTTCTATCGCTTCATACGTTTAGTTCACCTTTGTTTAAGCCATTCCAATTGGTATCGCATTTCTTTATGCATGATCAAACCTCGATCTTCCACATATTATTCAATATGCTGGTTTTAGTCATGTTCGGCTCATTTCTGGAAAGATTATGGGGCGGGAAGCGTTTCTTTATTCTGTATGTAGTTTCTGCTTTCACCGCCGTTTTATTGTACAACGGTATTAACGAAATTCAATTGATGGGATTAAGAGATGCTCTTGGCTCGCACGGAATCGACTACCATGTTATTGACAATGCCATTGCTCAAGGCACTATTAGAGATTTGATGCTTCCAACTAAAGGTATACCTGAGGCTTTAAAATACGTTGATAAAATTGCCACACCAATGCTTGGTGCATCCGGTGCAATATTCGGGCTTACTGCCGCGTTTGCCATTTTGTTCCCGAATACACAATTACAATTGCTTTTCCCTCCTATTCCTGTTAAAGCAAAATACCTGATCGGTGGATATTTCCTGCTTGAAGTGTATCTTGCAATTTGGGTTACGGAAGGCGATAATGTTGCTCACCTGGCACA
>CBFGMW010000536.1:0-2409 GCA_965649925.1 uncultured Fluviicola sp. | reverse complement strand
CAGATAAAAGCAGGAGCATCTATGGTACAAGTATTTGATTCGTGGGCAGGAATTTTGGGAACTGAACAATATGCAACTTTTTCCTTACCGTACCTGAAACAAATTTCAAGTGCAATAAACAATGTGCCTGTTACACTTTTCTCGAAAGGAGCAATCACTTCCATTCCGGCAATTGCAGCGTTAGATTGCAATACAGTTGGGCTTGACTGGAACATGGATATTCCTCAAATGAGAGCTTTAGTTGGTCCAAACAAAACATTACAAGGAAATTTGGATCCGTGCATTTTATACGGTAGTCATGAAACCGTTGTGTCGGAAACAATAAAAATGCTAAATTCGTTCGAAAATAATAAACGACATATAGCAAATTTGGGTCACGGCGTTTACCCTGACGTAGATCCTGAAAAAGTTAAAACGTTCATTAAAACTGTAAAATCCTATGAAATCAACAAGTAAAACATTGAAAACAATTGCAGCAGCTGTATTGCTTTCATTACCTGTGTTGTCTACGGCTCAAACTAATTTAATTGAAAACGGAGGTTTCGAAGCGAACACCGGAAAAATTAAAAAATTGGGTCAAATTGATCTTGTAACCGGATGGAAATCACCAACTGCCGCTCGTGCAGATGTTTTCTTGTCCGATTCAAAAATCCCTGATATTGGAGCTCCAACAAACATTTACGGATCTGAGTCTCCGAACGATGATAATTATGTCGGTATAATGGCGTATTCACACCAGGATAAATTGCCAAGAACTTACCTTACCGCAAAGTTGAAAACGCCTTTGAAAGAAGGTCAAAGTGTTTGTGTTACTTTTTATGTAAACCTTGCCGAAGCGTCTAAATACTCGTGTAATCAAATTGGAATGTTATTTAGTAAAAGTGAGTTTAATTCTGATCAAAAGATCTCACTAATTGACGATAAAGTAAGCGTTATTCATCCGAAGAATAAAGTATTCAATTCCTTCCTTGGATGGGAGAAAATTTGTGGAACATACACATCTGAAAAGGGTGGCGAGAAATTCATCACTATCGGAAATTTCTCTACAAATGCCAATACTAAAGTGGAAACAAACAAAAAAGCGAAAGATAATAAGTTCACTCCGGTTATTGGCGCTTACTACTTTGTTGATGATGTTTCAGTAATGCTTCTGGAAGAAAAACAAACTTGTGAATGCAACTACGAAGATGCTGAAAACAAACAGTTCTCTACCATGATCTACCAAAAATCTGCATTGTTAACAGATCGTATGACAGCTAAAGAGAAAATTCAACTTCAAAGTGTGAATTTTGCATTTGGAAATGATGAATTAACTCCTGCTGCGAAAACGTCTTTAGACTTGATCGTTACTGAGTTAAAAGCAAATCCAACAATGACAATAATTGCTCAGGCTCACTCTGATCAGGAAGAAGTAAGCTATGGAGAATCAAAAACAATGTATAGCGAAATGGATGCTAAGCGAGGATCTATGGTGAAGGACTATTTTAAGAGCAAAGGAATTGATCCGGGACGCGTTAAAGTAGAATTGAAAGGTGCTACTATGCCAAACTCAGCTGAGTTCAAAGAAGGTGATAGCGATGAATTGAAACAAGCGAAAAATCGCCGCGTTGTATTTGTAGTTCAATAACCGATAGAAATAATTTAAGAGCCCTGGTCAGTAAATGATCAGGGCTTTTTATTTATATAACATACACAATATGGATTACCCGCAATACAGAAGCATTACAGGATTTAACAGGCATTATAAAATAGTCAGTGCCAATGAATTCATTGAAGCCTATCAACGCAACAACGAATGGTTCTTTCAACAGGTTATTGCCGAACAATATCCCGAGAAACTGCGAATCCAGGATATGCTGAGGTGTGAGTTCACATACGAAAAAGCCGCACCAGAAGTGGCACGGCTCTTTCCAAACGATTAATTTTCAAATCAGTTAATCACTAAATGTTGTGTTGTTCCGTTTACATTGATCAAATACATTCCTGAGCTCAATCCCGAAAGTTGAATAAGATTTGATCCTTTCATTAATTTTCCTGAAATCAATTTTGAACCTGTCATTCCGTAAACAGTGAAATCCGCAGCACGATCACATTCAATTGTAACGTTACCGTTGCTTGGATTAGGAGCCAGAGAGAAGTTCACAAACTCATTTTTCTCAATTCCGGCTGAAGCAGGGTTACTATGCTGCCATTTGCGCATGAATAACCAGGTTTCGGTGATTTCATCAAAATCATTATTCGGAATGTAGAAATATTCATGATCGGCACCATTGATTCTCCAATGCTCCAAAGAGGCATTCGGTTCACAATTATCATACACAAATCGGTCTACGGTATATCCGTCAGCAGCCAGATTTGTCAATTGCGTTGAATCGGCAGTCATGTCACAAGTATGTTTCGTTTTCCAAA
>CBFGMW010000535.1:0-2410 GCA_965649925.1 uncultured Fluviicola sp. | reverse complement strand
TTCTTTCTGTGTCGTTTGAACCCGAAAATACTTAACTTTGCACCCATTATTTAAACAATAATCCGTATTCAAAATGAATCAATTCAAAGGCTCCGGAGTTGCACTTGTTACTCCGTTTTTAGCAGATATGTCGATTGATTATCCAGCATTGCGCCGCCTGGTGCGTGAGCAAATTGCCGGGGGAATCAATTTTCTGGTTGTGCAGGGTACAACCGGTGAATCACCAACACTAACAGTCGATGAAAAGAAGAAGGTGCTGGAAACGGTTCAGGAAGAAAACAATGGTGCTCTTCCGATCGTGTACGGAGTTGGAGGAAATGATACTTTAGCGGTTGTTGAGGCGTTCAAAAATATTCCTTCTGGTGTTGACGGAATTCTTTCAGTTGCGCCCTATTATAACAAACCTATTCAACGCGGATACGTGGCGCATTACAAAGCCCTTGCCGAGGCAACGGATTTACCGATTATCATGTATAATGTTCCCGGAAGAACTGGTTCTAACATGACGGCAGAAACAACTTTGGAACTTGCCGAAGTGAAAAATCTTGTAGCAATGAAAGAAGCCTCCGGGAATATGGAGCAGATCATGGAAATTATTCGCTGCAAGCCGGCTGATTTCCTTTTGCTTTCCGGCGATGATGCGATTACGCTTCCAATTATTGCGGTTGGTGGAGAAGGAGTGATTTCTGTTGTGGCAAATGCTTTTCCGGCTCATTTTTCTCAAATGGTTGCCGCATCATTGAAAGGCGATTTAACAACTGCCCGTAAATTGCATTATGATTTGCTTCCGATTACCAAATTGTTCTTTGCTGAAGGAAACCCGGGTGGAGTAAAAATTGCTCTGGAAGAACTTGGCTGGATGGCACCACACATGCGTTTACCATTGGTTCAGGTATCTGAAGGGTTGAAAAAACAGATCATTTCCGAAACAGGTAAACTGGCAATTTTGAGCTAATTAGCAGTATTTTGTCAAGTTTTATTTAGATTCGCATACTATTTTACTTTCTATGAAAAAAAATACGATACTCTTTAGCGCGGCAATATTGCTTTTGTCGGCATGTGGCGGAGAAGAAAAAAAGACAGTTGATCAGGAAGATCAGGAAACGAAAAACACCGAAGTTCTGGTTGATTACAATATTCCTTCTCCTTCAGATCAGTTCAAGCTGATTGCCGATATGGGAGTTGAGAAGAATACAGCCATAATGCACGATCCTAAAGATGCTGACCTGTATACAAATTCTGCTCAAAAAGCATTGAATTTTGGTGTTTACACTGCTGATGTGGCGTATTTAACAGCCTTCGATGAAACGAATCAATACCTAAGTTATTTCGGAAAACTGGAGAAACTTGGTAAAGATATTGGTGTGGCACAGGTTTTCGGAACCGAACTTGGTGAAATGGCTAAGAAATGGGACGGAAATGCCGATTCATTATTCCGTTTATCTGACAAAACATACAATCAAACATTTCGTCGTTTAATTGAAATTGATAAAGGTTCTGAACTTTCCTTAATGCTCGTTGGCGGATGGATCGAATCAATGCATCTGATGATTGGCAGTTCAAAAGGATTCGGAAAATCAGCGAAATTGGATCAGGCAATTGCAGATCAAAAGATTGTGGCTGAAAATTTATTGGAGTTTTTAGTGAGTTACAAAGACAACGCTGAAGTTGCTGAGTACTCAAAAGAAATCAAGGAAATTATTAAAATTTACGATGGATTGTCATGCTCTTCCGGTGAAACTACTGTTGGAAATAACAATGGAAAGCTAACGTTTTCCGGAGGTTCCGAATGTAAGTTGACCGATAAATGTTTCAAAGAACTTTCTGTGAAAGTAGCTTCAGTTCGTAAAAAAATTATTTCAATTTAATTCATCCCAATCATGAAAGGAATTATTACACTCGCAGTATTTTCTTTGTTTACAACAATGTATGCACAGTGTCCGTCTGTTGAAACGATCCACAAAGAACACCTTAAAATGGCTGCCAAGGAAACTCAAAAGTTTTACGTGAGTTCTCAGTCGGCAACAGGAAATATTACATCAGATAAAACGTACGAAATGTCGTTTATCGCTCAGCCTGGAACAGATTACCGTTTAACAACCAAAGCAGCGGCAGGTTCGTCAGGTTCAATCAGTTTTGAGATCTACGAAATGTCAGGTGATGCGAAAGTGGTGAATGGTGTTGAGTCACATACCAGGCTTCACAAGATTGCGCGTCCATCCGAGACGCGTCAGCCCATTGGGACTGCCCATTTCAATCTCCCAGTTGGTGACCGCGCCCGTCTTCGCGTCCGCCACATCGACGAAAACGTACGCGTGGGGGTTCGTCCATTCGAGCTTCGTCACCTTGCCCACCAGCGTGACCGGCTTCGTGATGTCGAATTCCGCGGCAAACGAGTGATGCGCGAAGG
>CBFGMW010000534.1:0-2411 GCA_965649925.1 uncultured Fluviicola sp. | reverse complement strand
TTTCGCAGGTGCAGCAGTTGCACACGCAGGATTCAGCGTATTAAAGATGGAAGAGATTATCAAACCGCTGATGTTTATCTTCCTGGCACCAATTATTGGTGGTGTAATTGCATTTATTATCGCTTTGGTTACTGTACAGCGGTCGTTTATCAAGAAAATGGTTTGGGCAACTTTGCTTTCATTTATTACGGTTTTCGCTTCATGGTACTATAAAGATTATATCGATCTGAAACCTGTTATGATCTGGATCATTGCTTGCACACTAGGGACTTTCCTTGTTGTTTACACGTTGTACCAGATTGTTTACGGAAGTCGGCAAAGTGCTTTGAAAGAGTCAACCATGTACAAACGACTGCAATTACTTTCTTCTGCAGCATTTTCGCTTGGACATGGTGGGGCAGATTCTCAAAAAGTAATGGGTATTATTTGTGCCGCTCTGATCGTTTATTCGAATTCAATGCGTGAAACAGGACAAGACGTCCCGGATGCCTTGCAGGTTTCGGAAGTGGTTCAGATCAAATACGAAGATAAAGAAGGAAAGGTCAAAAAATTCTCTCCGAAATATGCCGAGATCGACAATCACGTAATTTATATGGACGGAAAAGATATTATTGATGTATCTGACGACCAGAAACTGTATGATGATGAAACGATGACGAAAGAGGCTGATAAGTCGAATCCGTTATTTGCTAAACTGAAAAATCCGAAAGATTTTGATCTGGCGAAGAAAGAAATGTCGACATTATTGGTTTACTCTAAAGGTTCTGAGATTCGGGATTATGAATCGCAGGAATTGATCTTCAAGAAAAAACAACTGAATAAAAAATACCGTTACGCAAGTTTTTTCAGCTCTTATGTTGATGATAACGGTAAATTAATTCACGGATACAAGCTGGAATCGAAAGTTCACAGCGACACCATGCCATATTGGATTGCACTTTGTTGTTACATCATGATTGGTCTTGGGACGTTGATGGGAGGTTGGAAAATTGTAAAAACAATGGGAACCAAGATTACGAAAGTAACGCCGTTAGAAGGTGTTTGTGCTGAAACTGCAGGAGCATTGACGTTATTCACAGTTTCTCAATTCGGAATTCCGGTTTCAACTACTCACACAATTACCGGTTCTATTATCGGAGTTGGAGCAACCAAACGACTCAGTGCCGTGCGTTGGGGAGTTACGATCAACTTACTTTGGGCATGGATCTTAACGATTCCTGTTTCCGGAGTACTTGCAGCAATTGTTTATGCAATCATGAAAATGTTCCATTAAGAAATACTCTGTTAGAGAAATTAAAAAAACCGAAGTGAGGGTAACGCCTACTTCGGTTTTTTTGTAACCAAAAACCCACGAAATCGTTTCCGAAGCCAAAGCTCTATTTATGAAAGCGATTCAATTCACTGCAATTATTTCTGTACTTGCACTTTTTATACTCTCCTTTGCGAAACCGAAGAAACCAATTCAGGATTTAAAAAGCATGAAAAAAGCCTTGAAAATAGGCTACGAATACGTTCCAACCGGGCAGATAAGATATGAAGGCGATACAATAACTGTTCAGGGATTTTTCATGTATCGAAATGAAATCAGCAACTTTGATTATCTGGAGTATTTGGCTGCCTTGAAACTAGCAGGAAAAACGGAAGAATACATTGTGGCACTGCCTGACACACTTGGATGGAGAACACCACTTGCTTTCGGAGAAAAATATGTTGATTATTATTTACGTCATCCTGCGTACAGAGATTACCCGGTTGTGAACATTACAAAAGCTCAGGCAGAAAAATATTGCGAATGGCTTACACAAGTGTGGCGCATAAAAACCGGAAATGAAACAATCGTTTTTCGTTTGCCAAAACGGGAAGAATTTCTGAAAGCAACTTATGGAAATTCAATGGAACGAACTTATTCCTGGAACTCTCCTTACATCTTAAACGAAAAAGGCAAAGCACAATGCAACTTTCTAACCATTGGTTCAGGTTCAATAGCAAGAGACACCATTACGGGAGAATTAGTTGTAAACAGAAGTCTTGGTGAAGAATATGGAGTTACAGGAAGTTCAAGCGATTTCGCAGACATCACCGCACCCGCAAACTCCTACTTACCAAATGAATTCGGACTCTATCACTTAAACGGAAATGTCTCAGAAATGGTAGCAGAAGACGGAATTGCTGTTGGTGGCGATTGGTATTCACCCGGTTATGATATTCGAAACTTAAGTACGAAAGCATTTACGAAACCAAATCCAACCGTTGGCTTCAGGGTCGTTATGACTTTTGTTGAAACAAATTAAAAACTTCTTTTGCTCACTAAAAGCATGTCAAAGTATATTTGCTGAAAAAGCAACACAATGACTTTGCAAGATACAATTGGCGCAGTAGAACAGTTTCACGACGCATTTAAGATCCCAAAT
>CBFGMW010000533.1:0-2417 GCA_965649925.1 uncultured Fluviicola sp. | reverse complement strand
AAAAGATTAAGGTTAACAAACTGGTTAACGCCGAAGGTGTAACTTATAAAAATTGTACTACCTGCAACGGAACCGGCCGCATTACGCGTGTAGCTCAAACTTTTTTAGGAGCAATGCAGACACAAAGTGCTTGTAATGCTTGTCAGGGCGCAGGGAAAGTGATAGACAAAAAACCTGCTGATGCTGATTCACAAGGACTGAAACGACAGGAAGAAGTGATCGAAATTGCTATTCCGGCAGGAGTTGAAGAAGGAATGCAGCTAAGTGTTTCAGGAAAAGGAAACGCGGGTCCGTTTAACGGAATTCCCGGCGACTTAATTGTTTTGATCGAAGAGCAGGCACACGAGGAATTGCGCAGAGACGGCGAACACCTGCATTACGATGCTTTTGTGAATTTCGTTGATGCGGTACTTGGTGAATCTATTGAAGTTCCAACCGTAAACGGCAAAGTGAAAATTAAAGTTGATGCCGGAACTCAAAGCGGAAAAATGCTTCGCCTGAAAGGTAAAGGATTGCCTATTCTTCAAGGATACGGTTCCGGAGATTTGTTCGTACATATTCATGTGTGGACCCCGAAAAAAGTAAGTAAAGAAGAACGTGAGATTTTAGAAAAACTAAAAGCCAGCGAAAACTTCAAGCCGAATCCGGATGCAAGTGAAAAAGGATTTTTTCAACGAATGAAAGATATGTTTCAATAGTTGAAGGTTCAAATGAAATACTGAAAGATCATTCGTTAGTTCGGATGGTCTTTTTTGTTTTCCCGAAACCACTTTTGCTTCCATAAATAAATTCGCAAAAAACAGATGTAGCGGTTAGTGGCCAATCAGGATGTTAAATGATTGTGAAAATTAACTAAATCTTTCATCCAATAAATACTATGCATGAATAGTATCGTACCTTTGCACCCAAATTCAGGTCATACAGTTATGTACAAACGTTCTTTTAAGCTTCAAATCACACTTTTTTTACTCTTCATTTCTTCGTTCGGTTTTTCACAATGCACCATCACATCAAGCCTTGGTTATTCTGTAGCCGTTGGAATTTGTCCGCAGTCAATTGTTGTTAGTTCTACAAATTGTCCGAATGGATATAATTACAATGTGAATTTCAATTACAGCGTTGTTCTTTCAGGACCCAACGTACAGGAGTTATATACTTTACAAACGCTGATCGACTGTAACAACGGACAGCAGAATGGCTATTATTCACTTCCGAAACTAGGCGGAACAGGTTCTGCGGTTACAACTACAAATCCGTTCATCAATACCGACGGAGCAGAATATACTTACACTACGCATCCAGGTTGTACCGAGGCAAACGTAAACAATCTGAATTGCGTGAACCTGAAACTGATCATCGAAGGTCCGGGAATTCCGTACCAGGTGGTGAACTGTAATTGCATGGCGATGGTTTTGCCTGTTGAGTTCCTTTCATTTCAGGGATATAACGAATCAGGTGGCAATCGATTGGTATGGAAAACACAATCTGAGAACAGAAACAAGTTCTTTACAGTCGAAGTATCAGAAGATGCAAAAAAATGGAGCTACTTAACGGATGTTCCTGCCGTTGGCAATAGCGTTCAGTTGAATACATATAATTTTCTGGATGCGGAGAACACTAACAAATCGGTGTATTATAAACTGAGCCAAACAGATGAAGATGGTACGCGCAATGAACTTGCAATTGCATACGTGAAAAAAGCAAACGGCTCTTTCCTGGTAAGTCCGAATCCTTCTCAGGACGGGAACTTAAACATTTCATTCGATATCGCCGGAAATGCCGCTGCCACAATTAATGTTTTCAGTGAGATTGGTCAGCTGGTTTATTCGCGGGAATTAACAACAGAAGAATTGAACCTTTCAAATGCTTCTTTTCAGTTAGATCAGAAAGCCGGATTGTATTTTGTTGAGTTGAGCCGGAATAATGAAATAATTGACCGAACGAAGGTGATATTGCAATAGGTTTACCGTTTCATGAGGTAAATTTTTTAGCTTTACCTTATGAAGCATTTTTTAGCACCTTACGAAGCCAAAAACTCGTGGTTAGTTTATTTGGCTTCAATTATTTTTGTTTTCGTCGGTGTATTCAGTTTTGGTTCAATAGCTTCGTATTCCATTATCTCGTCACGGGTTCAGGTTACACCAGATACAACTGAAGAAGATATTTCTGCGGCTTTTTCCTATAACGAGCAATTCATTATTACACTGGTTCCGTTTCTGATCGGTTTTGCGCTGCTTGTATTTGTCGCCAAGGTCCTTCATCATCGAACGTTTCTCTCATTTATAACCTCGCGTGACAGCTTCGATCTGAAACGTTTCGGAACAGGTTTCTTTGTTTGGGGGCTAATTGTGGGAGCTTTGTTTTGCATTGAAATATGGACCGGACAAACTCAACTGGGTTGGATCTTCGAATGGGAT
>CBFGMW010000532.1:0-2430 GCA_965649925.1 uncultured Fluviicola sp. | reverse complement strand
ATCATGAATGTTGAACTTGCCCAGGCAATTTATTCTGTTTACCTGTTGGAACAGGAGTATAAAGGTTCAGAATATCTCGACCGTACAAAAGCACTTATCTGGCTTTCAATGATCCAGTTGAACAATGTGAATGACCTGACTTCCAACCTGCCAAGTTCAAGTGATTACGAAGGTGAAAGCGGAAACCTGTATTTCATGCTGCGCAAACTAAGTGATGAACAGTTAATGACCATCGGGCTTCGTACCATTTATGATCTTAAAAAAAGCCATCCCGGCGTTGAGTTTTACAACAATGTTTATGATCGTTTATTGAAAAGTTTAGCCGGAAACACCAAGTTTAAACTCGATCGCTATTCAGCAAAAGGATTCCACGAGGCGGCGACTGAAGCCAAAACTCCGGTTAATATTGGATCCGACAGCCTTTCTCCGGAAGCTCCCAAATCGAAATACGACAAGATCAAGAACCAGAAAAAATCAACCACAACAGATGCGTTTGATTCCACGAACTTTGCATTGTATGCTATTCCCGACATCATCCAGGATTCTTCGTTTATCGACAGGTATAACCACTTCAAAAAATCAGCAGATTCTATCCAGGAGGTTGCAGATTATTTTGATGAGCTTTCTTACCAGGACAGAAAAAAAGTCCTCCGGGAAGAAGCCCGAACGGCAGATGATTATGGTATTAATCTTCAAAAATACGTGCTGGTTGAACCAACCATGGAATACAATAAAAAAAGCATCAATACGGCATTGGAAAAAGAAATGGTCCAGGACAAATACCAGGATGCCCTGCTTGAAGCCAATGATAAAGTAGGCTTAGAGGTAACGCTGATTAACAGATCAACAATTGCAACAAGCGGCACCGACGGTTTTAACGAACGAAACGCATATATCTCATACCTGGAAGAATCTGCTAATTATCCTGATATTGAACTGTTCCCTGTTGATTACGAATTATTGAAAGAATTAACTGCAGCTCACGGAACATCGAAATTATTGTTCACTACTGTCAGCTATTCTTTCGAACCAAATATCAATGCACTCTACGTTTTATACAGCGCCCTTTTCTTCCCCACACTTCCCCTTACGCTTTTAATCTATATGCCCATTCAACTGGCAACAGGACAACAGAGCGTATACAGCACCTTGGTTTTAGATACGAATACAGGAATTCCGTTGAGTTTTGACCAGGATATGGTCCATTCAAAACCAAACAAGCGTATTTCCGGAGCTTATTATTACCACTTATTGAACAAATACCAAAACATGCCCCGATAATGAAAGCACTTATATTTTTTACACTCATCATACTTACAAATAGTTCCGTGCTTTTTGCCCAATCAGGCTATTTCGGGCGCAAAGTAATGGTGGAAATTGGCGCTCTTGGCCGTATTCCTATGGTTTACAACAGGCTTGGTTCTGAACCCAATTATTATAAGGAAATGAATGGTTCGCTTCGAAAAACGACCAATAAATTCGATTTCGGTTTTTTAGGTGGTGTTTCCCTGCTTTCTAAAAAGTCAGTTTCATTTGCTTTGTACGGCGGAATCTACACTACGGAAAGTAAAGGACTTTCATCTGCTGATTACGCAAGTTTTCCTATTAATGATTTATTTATTAATGTTCAAAAAATGGAATCGTTCAAACTTAGAACTATCAATATTCAACCAACATTGATTATTTCTAATGAACGATTCACGAAGCCAGCCGGTCTTTCTCATGAGATTGGTTTCGGGTATCAATCTACGAACCTGATAACAAAAGACTATTTGGTAGTTGCAGAAGACCCAAGCAATCAACAAGAGATTGACGAAAATAAATCTGTTATTTACAACAAAGAAGCGAAGTATAAAGCCATTGGTTTAACCTATACGCTGAAAATTAAACAACCGCTTTCAGATCGCCTGTTCTTGTCTTATGGATTAAGGTATAACCTTACAATCGGTAACTTTAATGACATTGATTCCCATAAAATAATGAGTTACAGCTCTAGCCAACAAAATAACGATGCAAACGTAAGGAAGAGTCTAAACCAGCAGTACGTGAATTTGTTTGCAGGTTTAGCGTTCATGCTATAACACAAAAATAGCCGCTATTGCAAAGATGATTATGATTGCAAGATTTTGCCAAAAATCAACAATGTAAGGCGCTATTTTACGAATAGATTCTATCAACGATTTCATTCCCCAAAGATAATTCAGAATTGCGAATTATGAATGACTAATTTCAGAAGATTCTCCTGAACTGCAAACTGCCGTTTTGTCTCTTCTGTTTCCCGTTAACCGTCATTTTGTCGTAAAACAATCTGTAAAAGCTATTTGGTTCATGATTTGACGAAATAATGTGTCAAAATTTATGAAAATGGACACAAATCAATTTACAATAAAAACACAGAAATCATTGATCGACATGAAGGCGGCACAGTAA
>CBFGMW010000531.1:0-2430 GCA_965649925.1 uncultured Fluviicola sp. | reverse complement strand
GAACAAACGGAACCCCAGGAGCATCGGGAGCAACCGGACCTCAGGGACCTCCGGGAGTAGTGAACAAATATCATGTTTATGGTACCGCAGGAAGATTAGCTGTAACATCTACAACACCTACATTGCAACCAGGCATGACACAAGTTGTCAACCTAGCCGCAGCTTCTTCAGTAATAATCTGGGCAACAATTGGCGGAAGAACTACAGCTACCGGAAATGCAAATCATGCTGTTGTTGATGTGGTGGTATATGTTGATGGCACCTTTTTACCAAACGGAGGTTGGAATCGCTTTACAGTGACTAATCCTTCAACAACAAATGCATTTAACACTTGTGCCATTAACACAATGATTACACTTTCTGCGGGAGTTCATACGATTGAATTAAGAACACTGCGCAGTTCAGGCACCAGTTCCGTTGATATTGGCGGTAATTCTACTACAGATGTAAATCCGGGTGAAATGACAATTATGGTTTTAAATTAATTGATTATGAAAAGTATTCTAACAGCCGGAACATTTATCGTGGTTTGTTCGGTAACATCATTTGCCCAAACAAAAGCTACAAAAGCAACAGTAGTTTCCCAAAAGAAGGCTTCTGAACCCAAACTAATTGAAGTAATCGAACAGCCGGCAACAGCTGATTCTGTTCATGTAATTCATTCTACCGGAAGAGAAATGAAAACGGAAGAAATCCAAGTTTCACCTGAACCGGTTAACACGAAAAAAGAAGCACAGCCCTCTCCAATGATTAGTACGCGTAAAAAACCTCAATAAAGCAAAAAACCGGGCACTGAGAGTAGTCGAAGTGCCGGGATTTTTTATTTAAATACTTGTCTATTTAAGACTGTAAACAGTCTTGCCATTCAGAACTGTTTTGGTTGAATAAAGCCTGTCAAAATTGGCAGATTCATTGATGTCCTGTGAACAAATGAAAAATGTGGCATCTTTCCCAACTTCCAAACTACCGATCCTGTGTTCCTGAAAACCTGCAATTGCAGGCCAAAGTGTCATTCCCAATAAACAATCATTTAACGAGATCGCCTCATTCGGAAGAAATCCGCCGATTGGTTGTCCATCTGCATTTGTACGAAGAACCGCTGCTCTGATAGTTGCAAAGGGATTTGTGTATTCCACAGGAAAATCTGTTCCAAGCGCAAGCATACCCGTAGTTTCCAACAGTGTTCTGTAAGCGTAAGCTCCTTTCAAACGACTTGCTCCCAAACGCAGTTCGGCCCATCGCTGATCACTAACGGCGTGTGTTGGCTGAACAGATGCAATAGCACCACTTTCCTGAAATAGCTGCAAATCTTTCGGATCTACAACCTGGGCATGTTCAACGCGCCAGCGATGATCCGGTTTTTTCGAGGTGTACTTCCGTATCAACTCTAAAACAACTCTATTGGTACTGTCGCCGATTGCATGAACATTGAGCTGATAACCAATTGTATTGGCAGTTTCGGCCAGTTTCTCCATTTCTGGAGCCGAAGTAGTCAAGAGACCAAAGTGATTATCATGATCCGAATAGGATTTCTTCAATAATGCTCCTCTGGATCCAAGAGCTCCATCACCCATTACTTTAAACGATCTTACACTGAAATTGCCTTTTTCATATAATCCGTGTTTTTTTGCCCAGGAAACATTTTCCTTCGTTCCGTACAACATAACGTACAAATTCAGGTTCAATGCCTTTGATTCTGACATTCCTTTCAATAACATCAGGTCTTTATTCGAAACCCCGGCTTCATGAACTCCGGTAACTCCAAACTGAAACAATTCCGACTGAACCTCCAATAAGGCTGTCCTCAATTCTTTTTGCGGGAAATCAGGGATTTTATCACTGAGTAAATTAATGGCATTGTCGACCAAAATTCCGGTGCATTTCCCATCTTTCACACCGATTTCTCCACCTGCAACTTTAGTGTCAGGTGAAATTCCGGCAAGATCAAGCGCTTTCTGGTTCGCCAGAGCGGCATGGCCGTCAATTCGATGCAGGATTACAGCTTTATTAGGGAATAATTTATTCAATTTCTCATTATCCGGTAATTCAGCTACTCCCCATGTTGCCTGATCCCATCCGCGACCAACAATGGCTCTTGGCTGTTTTTTCTGATCATACTTCTCAACACGGACAAGTAAATCTTCCATGGAAGATGTTCCGACCAGGTCAACCGAAAGTTTCAGACGCGCATAACTCATCATGTGGCCATGAGCATCTGTAAAACCCGGATAAATTTCCTTTCCCTCGGCATCAATCTCTTCGTCGCTGCTATACTTATTCAGGATTTGTCGTTCAGGACCTAGCTCAACAATTTTCCCGTCCTTAATTGCCATCGCCTCGTATTCGTGATCTGCCTCGTCCATCGAATGGATTTTGGCATTTCGAACAATCAGATCAACCGCTTTCCCTTTCATGCACGAAATGGTAAGT
>CBFGMW010000530.1:0-2437 GCA_965649925.1 uncultured Fluviicola sp. | reverse complement strand
TTAACGGTTCTCTGGAATGTTAGTTCACTTTACGGATTGAAACGCGAACATACTAAACTGGAGTTAAACAAAAGCTTATTGGATATTCAGCGTGAAGTATTCTTATTTAACATAGAAACTTCAATGAACAGTCAAACTGCGCAGCTGGAGGCATTGAATCAATTGATTGATAAAGATGATCTGATCATTGAAAAACGCCACAATGTTACGCAAACCGCGACTTCGCAAATGGAAAACGGAAAAATAACCGTTGCCAATTACTTAACCCAGTTGAATGCAGAATTGCAGGCTCAACTGAACAAAAAAGTGCATGAAATCAGAAAGATGAATGCTATTTCGACAATCAATGCAACATCGGGTGCAATCAAATTTTAAGAACATGGAAAATCAGGAAACACAAACAATAGAAAAAAAGAAATCCGGAAAAATGAAATTCGTCATTATCGGATTAGTAGCTGCAGTAGCAGTTGGAATGTTTTTCTTCTTTAGCGGCGGTGGAACAGAATCTACTGACAACGCTCAGCTGGATGCAGATATCGTACCTATTCGATCATCCATTTCAGGATATGTGAAAGAGGTGCATTTCGAAGACAATCAACTAGTGAAGAAAGGTCAGCTTTTGGTAACTATTGATGATACGGAGTTCAGAACAAAAGTGGCACAGGCTGAAGCTGCACTTGCGAATGCAATAGCCAATTTGAGTGCTGTAAAAAGCAACGCGGTAACGTCAAACGACAATGCGACTGCAGCCATGTTTTCAACTGAGACAACACAGGAATCGATTAAAACTGCCCAGGCGCGTTTGAACAAAACGAAAGAAGATTTCAAACGAGTGAAAAATATGTACAACGCCAAGGCAGCTACAAAGGCAGATTTAGACAATGTAAGCGCAGAACTGGAAGTTGCCCAGGCACAATATGACGCATCTGTGAAACAATATAAAGCATCGAAGTCTCAATCGGCCGGTGTTCGTTCACAGGCATTAGGCCAGCAATCGCTGATTTCACTTGCTGAGGCATTGGTCCGTCAGCGTGAAGCTGAGTTAAAATTAGCTCAAACACAGTTGGACTACGCAACAATCGAAGCACCGTGTGACGGAATTGTTTCTAAGAGAAGCATTGAAGTTGGACAGTTTATCTCAGTTGGTTCTCCGATGTGTTCTGTAATCGACAATACGACTCTGTGGATTTCAGCCAATTTCAAAGAAACGCAATTGGGAGAAATGAAAATTGGCCAGCCGGTTGAAGTAAAAATAGATGCTTACCCTGACATGAGACTGAAAGGGAAACTGAACTCGTTTATCGGTGCAACGGGAGCTAAATTTTCTTTGCTTCCTCCTGACAATTCCACAGGTAACTTTGTGAAAATTGTTCAACGCGTACCGGTGAAAATTTCTTTGAACAATCTTACGAAAGCACAATTGAAAATGCTCTTCCCCGGATTAAGCGCATACGTTACTGTTAAAACGAAATAAGCATGAGTTCTAATGCACAAACACTTCCTGCTGTAGCACAGTATCCAACCGGCTCGGCCAAATGGATACTGGTTATTACGGCAATCAGTTGTGCCATACTCGAATTGCTTGACACAACGATTGTAAATGTTTCCCTGCGAGAAATTTCAGGAAACATTGGTGCAACAACAACCGAGATTGCCTGGGTTGTTACGGCTTACGGAATCTCGAACGTAATTATCATTCCACTCACCAGTATGTTGAGTGATCTTTTCGGAAGGAAAAATTATTTTACCGGTTCGGTGATCATATTTACGTTTGCCTCACTTATGTGCGGCTTGTCAGATGATTTGTGGACTTTGGTTTTCTGGCGTTTCGTTCAGGGATTAGGAGGCGGAGGGTTGCTTTCTACAGCTCAGACCATTATTTTCGGAGCATTTCCGCCTGAGAAAGTTGGGGTTGCAGGAGCTATTTTTGGGATGGGTTTGATTCTCGGACCAACGTTCGGACCAACACTTGGTGGCTATATTACAGATCATTTTTCATGGCACTGGGTGTTTTTTGTGAACATTCCGATTGGAATTGTAGCAGCAATTTTGAGTTACAGGTATGTTACTGACAGGCCCGGGGCAGTCAAACCGTCCAGGATCGACTGGTGGGGAATTTTGTTCCTGGTAGTTTCCATCGGTTCTATTCAGTACGTTTTGGAAGAAGGTACAGCTAACGATTGGTTTGAAAGTCATGAGATAACTGCTGTTTCACTTATTGCCATTGTAGGGCTGATTGCCTTTATCTACCGTGAGCTCAGTATAGATTATCCGGCGGTAAACATTCGGCTGTATTCCAATTATAACCTGGTAATGGGGGCAATTATGAACTTTATTCTCGGATTGGTTCTCTTTGGAACTGTCTTCATCTTTCCGCTTTTTGTACAGATATCGCTTGGCTGGACAGCTACACAAACCGGGGTGTTCATGATTCCGG
>CBFGMW010000529.1:0-2460 GCA_965649925.1 uncultured Fluviicola sp. | reverse complement strand
GCAGAAAGAATTCCCATTCCAAGCACCTGATGCTGCTCGAAAGTCTTAATATCTGCCAGGATTCCTGCTCCTCCCGTTGGATCAAAGCCGGCAATACTCAATACAATTGGGCGATCATAGTTCATTTTATACTTCAATTTTGCTTTCCATTGCATTCCGGATTTTCTGAAACGCCTTCACCGGCTCTTCACTTTCCCAAATGGATCCTAAAACAGCAAATCCGTCGTATCCCAAATCCATGGCATCATGAATATTGGCAGAATGTATGCCTCCAAGCCCGATTAATTTAATTGGCTTTGCAGAATCCCTCTCACTAAGGTCGAAAGGAACGGCTTTGCAGCCAGGCTTTGAAATACTATCAAAAACAGGACTTATGAACGCATACTCAAAAAAGTCGGGCAACTCATTAAAAGTTTCCAAACTATGCACAGAAGTAGAATAGATTTCAGTCTCCGAGCGATTCTTCCATTTTTTCTTTTCCCATTTTTTCCGGTCTTCTTCGGTGAAATGGAATCTTTGAATCCCCATGGAGCGTGCAATATCATGATTGTGATTTGCAACAATCCGGGGAAGGTAATCGCTTTCAACGCCAGCTATCAAGCCGCGTAAATCTTCTTCTGATATGTTGTGATGGCGAATATGATACAGTTCCATCCCGCTTTCAAACAAGCGGTTGATCTCTGCAGATTCGCGCAAATACAACTGATGATCAGAGATTACAATTAACATTACAAATAAATTTGACTTCCTTTTGTTTTAAATTCTTCCGATTTCTCGAACATTCCTGATTCTGCTGCATCACGAATATCCTGCGTGATTTTCATGGAACAGAATTTAGGTCCGCACATGGAACAGAAATGAGCCACTTTAGCTCCTTCTGCCGGTAGAGTCTCATCGTGAAATTCACGAGCAGTATCCGGATCTAAGGATAAATTAAACTGATCTTCCCAACGGAATTCGAAACGTGCTTTACTCAAAGCATTATCGCGGTATTGTGATCCTGGATGTCCTTTTGCCAAATCGGCAGCATGTGCCGCAAGTTTGTAAGTAATCACTCCGTCTTTTACGTCTTTTCTGTTTGGTAGACCCAGGTGTTCTTTTGGTGTTACATAACACAACATGGCAGTTCCGAACCAGCCAATCATTGCTGCTCCGATTGCCGAAGTAATATGATCATATCCAGGCGCAATATCTGTTGTTAATGGTCCAAGTGTGTAGAAAGGCGCCTCGTGACATTCTTTCAACTGTTTGTCCATGTTTTCTTTAATCATGTGCATCGGAACGTGCCCCGGGCCTTCAATCATTACCTGAATATCATGTTTCCAGGCAACTTTCGTTAGTTCTCCCAGAGTTTCCAACTCACCAAATTGCGCAGCATCGTTTGCATCGGTCAAAGATCCCGGACGAAGCCCGTCACCCAACGAAAATGCCACGTCATAAGCTTTCATGATCTCACAAATATCTTCGAAATGTGTATAAAGGAAATTCTCTTTGTGGTGAGATAAACACCATTTTGCCATAATTGAACCGCCTCGCGAAACAATTCCGGTAACGCGTTTAGCTGTTAACGGAATATAACGCAATAAAACTCCGGCATGAATCGTAAAGTAAGAAACTCCTTGTTCAGCCTGCTCAATTAATGTATCGCGGAAAATCTCCCAGGTTAAATCTTCAGCAACCCCGTTTACTTTTTCCAGAGCCTGGTAAATTGGAACTGTACCGATTGGAACCGGAGAGTTGCGGATAATCCATTCACGTGTTTCATGAATGTTCTTTCCGGTCGATAAATCCATAATGGTATCTGCACCCCAACGACAAGCCCAAACGGCTTTTTCAACTTCTTCCTCAATGGAAGATGTTACTGCTGAATTACCAATATTTGCATTGATTTTCACCAGAAAATTACGGCCAATAATCATTGGTTCAGATTCCGGGTGATTGATATTGTTTGGAATAATTGCACGTCCGGCGGCAATCTCATCACGCACGAATTCAGGAGTGATAAATCCTTTTGGAGTGTTCGCCCCAAAGCTTTCTCCTTCGTGCTGCGCTGTAAGCATTTCGTAGCTTCCGTTCAACTGCGATTTTAATTCATCAATGCGCTGGTTTTCACGAATAGCAATGTATTCCATTTCCGGAGTAATGATTCCCTGTTTTGCATAGTGTAATTGGGAAACATTCATTCCTGCTTTAGCACGAAGTGGTTTGCTGATATGTTCAAAACGTAATTCATCTAATTTTCCGTCGTTTTTACGTTCTTTTCCGTAATCGGAACTTACATCAGGTAATTCTTCCACATCACCACGATCTAAAATCCATTGTTCGCGTAAACGAGGCAGTCCTTTTTTTACATCAATAACAACGTTGTCATCCGTGTAAGCACCACCGGTATCATAAACAGTAACCGGAGCATTTTCCTCCACTCTTCCGTTGGCGTGCTTTGTTGGTGTCAACGTAATT
>CBFGMW010000528.1:0-2468 GCA_965649925.1 uncultured Fluviicola sp. | reverse complement strand
CAGAAGCAGATGTTAAAGTTGATTCAAGTTCTGAACGTGCGCTTGAAATTATACTTTCAAGTTGATGGATTTTAACCTTGAATTCACGTAACTTTTTCTATTTCAGAGACCTGCATGGGGTACCAACCCCCGGGGTACCCGTTATGGAATTTTTTTATTTTTAATGCACGTATCATGGCTGGAATTCCTTAAGTAAGAGAATACAGAAAGAACTTCAAAAAGACAACGGGCAGTATGTTTTAAAACCAGCAGTTGGAAAATACCCGGGAATCTGGAATCACTGCGCGATAAAGAAATTAATGAAAACTTGGCATTAAAGCTTCATGCTAAGTATAAAAGTGTTCATAGTGAACCCTTTGACTGAATTCTGTATCAACTTCTATTGGAGATAGAACCAATTTGTATCAAACAGCAAAGGATCGACTACAAAGATACTTTTCCTGTGTTAGCGCTCGTTGCAAGTCAGTTCCAGCTTCGAGTGCTAAAGCGAATCCGTATTTTCAGATGCTGGTAAATAATAAGCGGTAATATTGAGCAGCAGGCGTAGTCGCTTAGATCCATCTAATGTCAACAAACTATATGGTTCCACACGAGCCACATTTATTGGCATCACCAAGAGTTCCGGAGGAACAGGACGACCAAAAGCATTTGCCGGTACTTCCGGTATTAGTACATATTAAAGTTGTTTATTTTTTTATTGCCATTGCTCAATACATTCGTCAATAGTAAAAGAATTTGCTAAAGATTTGCTACCGTATGCAATGAGAGCCAATTTAAACTGCTCACCACTCGCTAATTCGCAAGAAGTCGTACCCAATTCTTTTTGAATTTAATTGCTGTGTATATTTAAACCTCTAGTTAAGTCTTCCACGAGAAGTCGCACCCAATCGATTCGGAGAGTGCCTGTCTGCCTGTCCAATGCCTTATGCCTTCTTATTGAGATGAAAATTTTTAGGCGCCGTCTCGCCGAGTCGCCGAGTCGCCCGGAAAGAAGGAGACAGTCATGAAATTCATTGCTCTCCTTTCGTTGCTCATCCTTGGCTTCAATGCCTCTCCAGCAGCACCATCCCCAAAATCACTCATCATCTTCTCAGACATCAAACTGGATGATAAACTAGCCATTGCCCTATCCCTCGGAAAACAATGCTACACAAACGTTGTTGTCATTTTGTCGGAAATAACCAAATTTCAACAAGCTTCCAAGATTTGGTTGATTTTCTTGACAAATCATCAATCACCACCCCATCCGATGTGGAAAAACTGATTATCTTGGAAGGCAGCCCCAAATCCAAAGCCGCTCCACATGAGATTAACTTCATTGCATCTCCGCGACCAAAGCTGGTTTCAGGGAATTTCTCGGAAATTCTGAGTTTCCTACCATCACAATCACCCATTGACATCCTCCAGATTGCCCCTAACCCCAACGCAAATCTGAAGGTTCTATCAGAACAGTACAGTGTAGAGAATTACCATTTAATCCATGGTTACAACTCCAAGCAGGCGGCATCGTCATCACAAACCGAAACCCAAGCGCAACTCGAATTCCTTACTGGTATCTCGCAAACAATCGGAATCAAGGCTAAATTCACCAATAATTTTTTGCTTCGTTTGTTCCGGCTGGTAGCGGAAGTAGTCAAAAGTATACGGACTTGACATCCATTCTTCCGACCGAACATTTGCACGCTGCTGCTCGTGACCCGTTCCACACAAAGAAACTCCGGGAAGTTCGTGACGCGTTCCGGAAAGCCGGTAAAGCGGTGCTGGAACTCATTCCCGAAGGGTACACCGAATCAACGCTTGAGGAAGCGGTATTAAATGCACGAATGAACCTCCCATCCACTGATGGCCCCGAACTCCGATTGCATTTCATTGGGTGGATCAACTCTGTGTTGCCTCATCTAGAGATGCTTACACCCTTTCGGAAACGGATCGATTCCGGTTCAAGAACGTTTTGCCGAAAGCTTTCACCGGTGATCTCAGTATCGAACTTTGTGATGCAAATCACGTTGTACTCGTTTCTGCGGCAGAGGATCAGGGATTTAGTGACATGTCGTTTGTGGTTGCAAATGCCGGAACACCCAAGGAGAGAGACCATACTATTTACAGCTGTAGACGTAGAACATCCGATTCATGGTGTTACGCTTCATAGATTATCTGCCAAATTAGCTTTGGAAGAGATCAAAAAGAGTTTGAAGCTTTAAATTCTGAGATCACAATAAAGTTTATTTTCCCTATGATAATTCCAGTCCATAAGGGCCTTTGCACAACCAAGCATTCGGAATCCACTCGAGTATACTGAATCGTCAATAATTTTGTCACAGTTCCAATTTCCCTGATCAAACTTTTCTCTTAAATGATTTCGGATTTTTATGGCTGTCGTAAGTGCCTCTGAATTTTTAAGCTATAAACCCGCATAATTTATGTGTATTTTCCAATCGGTTCGCTTGGAAACGATGCATTCGAATTCT
>CBFGMW010000527.1:0-2508 GCA_965649925.1 uncultured Fluviicola sp. | reverse complement strand
AAATTACTCAAAAATGAGCATTGAAAATGTAAGGCAAAAAAAAGTTCCGATCCACCTGAGGCGGACCGGAACTTTAAAATATTGAATAGGCTATTATTTCCCTCTGCTTGATCCTGTTTTAGGAGCTGCAACTTTTTTCGCGCTTGCTGCTTTTCCGGCTGCTTTAACCGGTCCTTTCGGAGCAACAGCTTTAACTGCAGCTTTTGCAGGAGCTGCCTTTTTAGCAGGTGCTTTCTTTGCAGGAGTTTCAGCAGTTTCATCGGTCGCATCAGCTTTTGCAGTTTTCTTTTTTGTTGCTGGGCTTGTCGAAGCATTCGCTTTTTTCTCTTCCTTTTCCTCAACAACAGGCTCTTCAGGTTTCAATTCACCCGCTTTGTGCAGTAAATTGTACCATTGGAACAATTTCTTGATATCAGAACCGTAAACACGCTCCTGATCGTAATTCGGAAGAATCTCTAAAAGGTATTTTTGCAATTTTGCTGCATCTTCTTTGTGAGAAATAGTTGTACCACCTTTTTCTTTTTCAAAGATCACTGTAAAAATCTCTTTTAAAGGTTTGTCATCATCAACTGTGTAAATTGAGATATCTTCCAATGCGGAGATTCTGTCTGTAGCGTACGCCGGAACTTTCTTACGATCTTCCAATGATTCTACGATCAGGTTATTTTTACCTTGTGCGATTACTTTAAATAATCCTGGTTTTCCAGAGATTGCAATTATTCCAGCTAAGTTCATTTACTTCTAAAATTTGCCTCAAAAATAAGGCTTTGTTTTTATTTGACTCTATTCTTTGATAAATTTCAGAGTTTGAGTACTTGTTTCTCCTGTGATTTTTACCAGGTAGGCTCCGCTCGACCATTGTGAACAGTCGATTGCAGAAGAATTGGACGTAACGATTATTTTTCCGCTTAAATCACTCACTACAATTTTTGAGATCTTATTCCCTGAAACAACCTGGAACGAATTTTTACCCGGATTCGGGAATAAGGTATAAGCACTTGTTAGTTCAATTAAACCTGCACCGATCTGGTAGGGAGCAGATTCTCGCGAACAACCGTCAACGCTGGTTGTTACAACTGTATATACACTTGTACTGTTTGAAGGAATAATCAGTGTGTCATTTGTAGCACCGGAAATCGGATTGCCATTTTCGTACCATTGAAGGTCCGGATAATCAGCAGTAGACAAAATAGTACCGTTCACAACAATTACAGGAACCGGCGCCGGAGTGAGCAATACAACGTCAAATGTGTCGGAGTAACTTACGCACCCAAGGTTATTGTATCCGATGAATGAATAAGAACCTCCTGCAGGAACAGGTAAATGAAGTGTTTCATCTGAAGTATTCCAAACCGCAGAAGTTAACGGTGGAACACTTACTGCGTCCAGACTGTCGTTAATACATAAAGGTGATGTGCCTGAAACTGTAGAAGAATAATTGCTTTCCAGCAACAAATCCAAAGCATGAATTTTTCCGTAACCGTAAGCGAAGTTTGGAACGGCTCCCGTGTAATTGTCTGTATATGCCGTGTTCTTCATATCGTTCATGAAGCTGGCATAAGTTCCATTTTTACATTTCTCAAAATAAAGTGCTGCAATTCCGGCCACAACTGGCGAGGCCATTGAAGTTCCGCCGTTTCGCATGTGTAAATGATCGTCGGAAACAGAAGCCCAGTAACCCGGTTCCTGCACGAACCAAAGCGGTCCTGCACTCAGGGCCACATCTCCGCAAGCAACAATTTCCGGTTTTACAACTCCGTGTCTGCTCGGCCCTTTTGAAGAGTTGTCACTTAGTTGACCAACATTTGCCATATATGTAGGAACAGGGGAGTATTCGTCTCCGTTCCCGTCTATATGGTGTAATCTGTTTCGAATATTCCCTACAGAGATCACTTTTTCAGAGCAGTTCCAGGAAGAAACAATAGTTTGTAAACTATCGGGCATGTTATAATGTATGATTTCCGGGAGAATTGCTGCAGTTGGAATGTTCGTTTCCATATCATTCAAAGAAATCGAAAGAGATCCTGTCCATGCATCATACATACCCGAACCAACCGTTTTAACAGAGTAATTGTAATTGGTTGAATCTACGTTGTTGAAATAAAACTCGATATGAAGATTTGTTCCCACGATTTCAGGATAAATTTCAATAGTCGCAATTCTGTTTCCGTTGTTCCACAAGGTGTCGCGCAAAGTTGTTCCGGCCCCTGCAGTTGCATTTCTGTATTGCGTTTCGGCTCTTTCAGAGTAGCTTCCCGACGGAAGATTGGCTCCGAACCCGTATTTGAAAGTAGCATCAGAAAGATCGGTCCATAAATCCATATAACAAGTGTTTGCTCCTAATTGAGAACCTGGATTTGGTTTGATCCATACAAAAGAAGTATCGCTGTCAATATTCCCCTGAACGTGATACTTGCCCCAGCCCCCGGAGTTACCGGCTGCTCCTACAATGAGTCTCCCGGGTTGCTCATCCAGAAGTGCTTCCATCAGTTCAGCGGCAGGATCATC
>CBFGMW010000526.1:0-2512 GCA_965649925.1 uncultured Fluviicola sp. | reverse complement strand
AGATCATCACGATCATTCCAACGAAGGAAAACTGGAGCGGAACGATTATTTCTTCGTGATCTTCGCTATTCCCGCAATTGCACTCATCCTTTTGGGAGTGAGCCACGGTTATGATTATCGTTTCTTCATTGGAATAGGAATCACTCTATATGGCGGAGCATATTTTTTCGTTCACGACCTGTTTATTCATCAGCGGCTGAAGATCCTGCGTAATACTGAAAACAAGTATCTGCTTTCTATTCGCCGGGCACACAAACAGCATCACAAACACATTACAAGAGAAGATGGTGAGTGTTATGGATTTCTCTGGGTTCCGATCAAGTATTTTAAAATCTATTTTGCCAAACAGAAGTGAAAAGTTACACATACCTTTTAATTGAATTTTTTACAGTTATTGTCTGTTTCCTTTTCTCTTTTGATCGAAGAATTCAGTTTCACAAGTACTTTTTGAGTTTCCTGAAAGCAAGCGCTGTGGTTGCAATTCCGTTTATTGTTTGGGATATCTGGTTTGCAAAAAATGGCGTTTGGTGGTTCAATTTCGATTACACGCTGGGAATAGATATACTCGGTTTGCCGCTGGAGGAATGGTTGTTCTTTATCTGTATTCCGTTCTCATGCGTTTTCACATTCTTTTTCCTGGAGAAATTCTTTCAGTTTAATGGATTGAAAAAGTATAATCCAATTATTGCCTGGATAACCATTTTAACCTGCCTGGCGGTTGCGGTTTGTTTTTACGACCACGCTTATCCGATGCTCACTGCTCTCAGCGCCATTCTTACAATGAGTTACCTGTATTTCATTGCGAAGGTAGATTGGATTGCGAAAGCATCACTCATTTTCTGTATCCTCATGCTCGGATTCTTCCCAGTCAACGGCATTTTAACAGGAACCGGACTTGATTCGCCGATTGTGAACTACAACTCTTCTGAAATCCTGAACATTCGCTTATTAACTATTCCGATTGAAGATACCGTTTACGGCTACACACAGTTTTTACTGGTTTGGTATTTCTTCGGATATTTCAGAAAGCGGGCGGAGTTGAGACAAAAACGAAAGTAAAGCTACTTCCTCCTCAAAACCGCAACCTTCCGGGTGTATTTTATCGGCTGGTCTTCTTCATACAATTCTTTTATTTCCTGAAGTTTCATTTCCGTTTCCGAACAACTCTTTATTGCATATTCTTTATAGGATTCATCTGCGTAAATGAAGCATAAAAGATCTTCACCCATGTAGGAGAAAATGCTAACCTTTTGAATGTTCTGGTCCGAAATTACTGTTCCATCACCGTTGATCACCAGTTCAAAATAGTTGGATTTACTTTCAAATGTATATTTACCTTTAAGCCATGCATTCTCAATGGCTGTGTTTCCTGCGGAAATTTCAAGATAGATAGATTCCAAATCGACGTTGGGCCGTATTCTCGTGAATGAATGTGATTTCCCCGAGTTATCGCGTATGATTAAAGTATTCTTCTCAGCTGAGATTATTTTCATTTTATCTGCTTCCCCGAACAAACCTATCACTGTTGAATCCGGTTGTAGTCCGCAATAATTTTCCTCCATGAAATCCGGTCGATTGCAGTGAAGTGTAGTGTCCTCGTCAAAAACAATGTCTGTGTAGAATGTATATTCTTTCAATGTTTTTGTCACGGAATTGGTGCGAAAAAGTGTTTCCCTGTATTCGTCGGAAGCCCAGATTCCTTTCAGGTTTTCTTTTAAAAGCGGGTTTATTTCGGTTTGACCGTTCGCTATTGCCACAAAGCCGAAAACGCTAAGAATTAATGTGATTTTACGATTCATACTGGTTTGATTTATTGTAATCCGAAATATTAATCATTGTAATACCTTACTTGCTTAATGTACAATTCCCTTTTCGGACCCTGGAATTTAAATTCGATGTCTAGCCCGAAATCGTCATAAAAGCCGCCACGTGTGTAGCCGCCTTTTTTCCAGAAGCTTTGTTTGATGATCTCAACCGCGTTTTTCAGCTGCATCAATTCTTCGTTGCTCAGCACAGGTGTTCCGTTTCCTAAACTTGAATTGCTGATGTATTCAATGGTTTCATCGAAGCCGGAAGCGCCAACTTCGTAAACAATGGTCAGTTGGTCGCAAATCACGTTTTGAGGTGGTTCAACAACGGAAACATCACCGAATTGTACGTTCACGGAAATACCGCTGTACTGTGAACGATAAACGTTTTTCGTAATCACAACTCCGTTTGCTTCTTCAGCAGGGAAAGAACGGTGAATGAGAATTCCCATAGCAAGTTTCTCGTCGGAGAGATTAAAAAAACGACGTTCCTGGAATGCTTCGTACGACCACAAACTTGCCCATACATTCAGGATTGCTTTCTCAATAGATTTATCGCAATCGAACAAATCAACAGTTTTCGACTGGTACAATCCGGCGCCAGAAAACGATTTCGCATCCTCAGCATTTGTCGATGAACGGAAACGAAAGGTCGTAAAATCACTTTTGCTTAATGCAGCGTGTATTTCGGCTACCAGTTTCGG
>CBFGMW010000525.1:0-2525 GCA_965649925.1 uncultured Fluviicola sp. | reverse complement strand
GAAATGATTCGGCAGATTCACACCATAGATTGGAAGTCCGAGCTGCTGTGCTACAACGCTGTAAATAATGCTTAAACTTAAGGGATTTCCCCGCTTACTTTCCAATACGGTATTGATATAAGAATTGAGCGGTGAAGTGTAATTTTTCGAGTTTCCCACGAAACCAAATTGCTCAAAAAACACCTTGTTTAAGATGGAGACATTTTCGAATGCGGTAAGATGAGGATTCAACTCTAACCAAACGGCCTTGCGAATGCGTTCTACCTGCCCGCAGATGGCTTTCGGGTCTAATCCCGGATATTGGTACTGCGCAATGATAATAGCTCCTTCAAGCAAATCTTTTGTTGGCTGCTCATACCAGTTAACTAATTGATGTTTGCACCACTCAAACTGTATCTCGTGAATAAGCGATTCTATCCGCGATTGAAACAGTAAACCATAGTCACGTTCCTCCCAGGACGTTTCCAAAATAGGAATCACATCCTTGCCTGCAGCTAACAGTTGATCCTTAACATGCTGGTAAATCAGCTCGTCCGGATCGTCCATTAATGCAATGAGTGCATGTAACGAAGGTGCATTTTTCATGACTCAAAAATAATTTGAAGAGTAGTTTCATTTCCTTTTCATGTTTTAGAGTTGTTACCGTAACGTTGTTCGTAAGTGCCAGAAGCCTTGTAAATCCTGTATTTCTCCCGATAGCGCAATTGCCGTATTTTATTCACAGTCCATTTGTTTGTAATCGAAAAAACTAATTTTGATTCATTCACAAAAACTGTAAATAACTAGTTAAGATACGTGAAATTCAGTGTTTTCACAAATTTTTGGTTGATGAAATATGCACTTCCCCGATAAAAGAAATTATTCTGTTAGTGACGAGGTCGGGGCAAATAATTATTCGCCCCGACTGTTTTTATAAGATTTTTTTGATCAATTATTTCATTAACTCTGCAACCAGCCTGTCAGCACTGTAGCCTTCCGCTTCAGCACGGTAATTGCGAACAATTCGGTGTCTTAATATTGGTGTTGCAACAGCTTTTACATCTTCAATGTCCGGAGATAATTTTCCGTTTAGGGCAGCATGGCATTTGGCACCAATAATCAAGTATTGTGATGCACGTGGACCGGCTCCCCAGGAAATGAAGTCTTTTGTTATCTGTGGAGCAAGTGCGTTGTCTTTTCTTGTTTTAGCAACCAGTTTTACTGCGTATTCCAGTACATTGTCAGCAACTGGTATTTTACGGATTAACTCCTGGTATTGGGCAATTTGCTCACCACTTACAATGGGTTTCAAATCAATCTTTGAATCGTTTGTGGTACTTTTTACAATCGCCAATTCTTCAACGAAACTCGGATAATCTACCCAAATATTGAACATGAAACGGTCTAACTGAGCTTCTGGCAAAGGATAGGTTCCTTCTTGCTCAATAGGGTTTTGCGTTGCAAGCACGAAGAATGGATGAGGTAAAGTGTATGTTGTTCCCGCAGCCGTTACTCTTCTTTCCTGCATTGCTTCCAGTAAGGCAGATTGCGTTTTTGGAGGTGTACGATTAATTTCATCTGCCAAAACAATGTTATTGAATAATGGCCCTTTGATGAATTTGAAATGTCTGGTCTCATCCAAAATCTCAGAACCAACAATATCCGAAGGCATTAGATCGGGTGTGAACTGGATTCGGTTGAAAGATAGACCCAAAGTTTCCGCAATAGTGTTTACCAAAAGTGTTTTAGCTAATCCCGGAACTCCCACAAGTAAACAGTGCCCGCGGGAAAAAATTGAGATCAATACCTGATCTACTACTTCATCCTGCCCAACAATTACCTGGTGTATTTCTTGTTTTAAGCGTTTATAGTCGTTAACAAGTTGTTTTAAAGTTTCAACGTCTGACATGTAGTATTTTTATTTAGTAATGACGAAATGATGGTGGTACATCATTCGCTTCATCAGTTAGTTTTCGTTTGTCTCCAATCAGAATTAAAAACACACTGGTTGTAATCCTGGTCAATTCGGATATAAGCAGTTGAAATACGCGATTTGATCCATGCTAAAGTAGCATCATTTCTCTTTTTTTCTTCTGCAAGTGAACGAAATAAGTTGTAATCGTCTTTTAAATTGGCAATATGCGGTTCTGTTCTTTCAGCCAAACGAACAATTCGGAAACCTTCCGTTCTGTCCATAAAATCACGGTAATTGATTGGTGCTGAAATTTGATTGATCGCTAATCCGTCTGTTAATAAGAACATTTGAGGATCTACATCATTGATGTTTTCAACGCTCCATTTTTGTTCTCCGGTATACGGGTTTGTGATGAATCCTTTATTCTCTTTGGTATTCTTATCGTTCGAATAAAGAATTACGGCATCTTCCCAGGTAATTTTATTCGCTACCAGCAATTCATAACATTTTTCAATACGCATGGCGGCAGCATTCAAACTATCAATGCTTGGTTTTGCTGAAACAAGAATATGATTTACAATGTAATCGTCTCCCAAACGTTCAACCATTTGCATAATGTGATAGCCGAATT
>CBFGMW010000524.1:0-2527 GCA_965649925.1 uncultured Fluviicola sp. | reverse complement strand
TTGCCGCACTCTTAATTAAAATAAAACATAGCATGCAACTGTGGAATACATTTAGCAAGGAGGAATTAGAGCAAAAATTACGCGAAGCCGGACACGAGTTTGTGACCATTTCATTTTACAAGTACGCGAAAATTGCCAATCCTCAAATTTTCCGGGATTATTTATACCAAATGCTCAATAACCTGCAAATTGTAGGTCGTATATACGTAGCACATGAAGGTATCAATGCTCAAATCTCGGTACCGACAAATCAATTCAACAACTTCAAAAACGATCTTTATTCGATTGACTTCCTGGACCAGGTACGATTGAACGTTGCTGTTGAAGAAGAAGGAACTGATCTCCCTTTCCTGAAGCTGAAAGTTAAAGTTCGAAACAAGATTCTGGCCGATGGTTTGAACGATGAAACGTTCGATGTAACAAATATTGGTAAACATTTGAGCGCAGAAGAATTTAATCAGCTTACAGCTGAAAAAGAAACTATCCTGATCGATTTCAGAAACCATTACGAACATGAAGTTGGTCATTTCACAGGCGCAATTCTTCCTGATGTTGACACTTTCAGAGATTCTCTTCCACATATCGAAGAAACTTATTTGAAAGGAAACGAAGACAAGAACATTGTCATGTATTGTACCGGCGGAATTCGCTGTGAAAAAGCTTCAGCCTATTTCAAACACCGCGGTTTCGAAAACGTACATCAACTGGAAGGTGGAATTATCAAATACGCCAACGACTGCAAGGAAAAGGACTTAGAGAACAAATTCATAGGTAAGAACTTTGTTTTTGACGAACGCCGCGGAGAACGCATTACAGAAGATATCGTTTCGAATTGCCACCAATGTGGAGAACCTGCAGATGTGCATACAAACTGCGCTAACGAAGCGTGTCATTTATTATTCATTCAGTGCGACAAGTGTAAAACTACATTTTCAAATTGCTGCAGCGAAGAATGTAAAACGATAACAGCTTTGCCCATTGAAGAACAGCGTTTACTTCGTAAAGGAAAAACCTACAGCAACGTAATTTTCAAAAAAGGAAGAACCGGGCACCTAAAAATGCTCCACGCAAAAGAAAATGACTAATTTTCATCATCTAAAAATCAAACTGTGCTAGGAGCTATTAAATGGGATTTTAATCCTGAGATAATCGAGGGTTATCCGACACCAAACTATTACGGATTATTATTTGTAACAGGTTTGGTACTTGGTTTTTTCGTTATTCGGAAAATGTTCCGAAAGGAAGGCGTTCCGGATGCAAAGCTGGATAAATTGCTGCTTTATGTAATCATTGCAACAATTGTTGGTGCCCGTTTAGGACATGTTCTCTTTTACGGTCCGTATTTCGATCATTACGATCAGGCTACCGGCAAATTGATTGAAGGATATTTTTCTCATCCGCTCAGCATCTTAAAAGTTTGGGAAGGTGGATTAGCCAGTCACGGAGGTGCAATTGCTTTGCTGATCGCACTTTGGTTATTCTCTAAACGCGAAGTAAAACAACCTGTTCTCTGGATTTTTGATCGAATAGTAGCTCCAATTGCTATCGCAGGAACGTTTATTCGTTTAGGAAACCTGGCAAACGGTGAAATTGTTGGTCACGAAACCAATGTGCCATGGGCATTTCAGTTTATGCGGGAAGATTGTCCTTATGTCAGTTGTCCGTGGGAAGAAATTCCGGCTCGACACCCTGCCCAACTCTATGAAGCTATCGGATACCTGGCAGTCTTCGCACTCTTAATGTTCCTTTACTGGAAGAAAAACTGGTGGAAAATAGAAGGTCGCTTGTTCGGAGTGTTTTTAGTAGTACTCTGGAGCGTTCGATTCTTTGTTGAATTTGTGAAAGAAGGTCAAACAGATCGCGACGATGTTTGGGCACTGAATACAGGACAAATACTAAGCATTCCTTTGATCCTTTTCGGATTCTATTTATTGTTTAGAAAGAAAAACCGCGATCAGATTTCGATTTATAAGCCGGAATCGGAAAGCAAATAAGAACGATTTCAGAATAATTACCCTGGTAACGGAAGGATAAGTGTACACTTATCCCCGGAAAATAAAAAAAGCCCTGTCAACAAAATAGTGACGGGGCTTTTTTATGATTTCAAAAAAATTTATTTCACCGAATAAGTATACATTAACTGCTCTTTGTATCCTTCCAGGTTAAATTTGATTTGACTTCCCTCCTCTTTTGTATAAGCAAGTTCCGTCAGATCGAATTGAAGTTTTTTAATGATCAGTGCTTTACAAAGATCTTGTTTACCTGTATGCACAATACGAATACTTCTGATTGGAGGAAGAGATTTTGAAATAGCCGTTTGTCCTTCCAACTTGAAATCATGCTTTTCACAGCCACCACCGTATTGAACTGTTACAATCAGATTGTTCCCGTCAATATAAGCCGAATCAATAGTTAGCGGCTGAAGTGAATCTGCTGTAATCATTGAAAAGCACAAAATAGCCGGTTCTACCTATTGCATTTTTTTCGTCTCTATTGTTTGTCCGCTTCCGTCGCCTTTGATTTTACA
>CBFGMW010000523.1:0-2531 GCA_965649925.1 uncultured Fluviicola sp. | reverse complement strand
ATTGTTAATTGTAGAATTTTCAATTCTTTTTCAACCCCAATTCCTCACCCAATTTCAACATCAGTTCAAAAGCCGCGTCGTGTTCGTTCGGGATTTCTCCTTCCAGGATTGCTTCTTTGATGCGTACTTTGATGGTTCCGATCTCTGCGCAAGGGCCCAGGTTAAAGGCTTTCATGATTTCATCGCCAGTTACGGGAGGCTGGAAGTTCCGAATGTGGTCTTTCTCTTCCAGATCTTTTAATTTCTGGTAAACCATTTCGAAGTTTTGCTTGTATTTCTTGACTTTGAACTCGTTTTTGGAAGTGATATCCGCGTTGCAAAGTGTCATCAGATCATCAATGTCGTCACCGGCTTCAAAGAGCAAACGTCGTACTGCCGAATCGGTAACATGGCTTTTTACCAAACTGATCGGACGTAAATGCAGCCGAACCAGTTTCTGAACGTATTTCATCTTCATGTCGAGTGGCAGGCGCAAACGGGCGAATAGTTTGGGAACCATGCGGGCTCCCATTTCTTCGTGACCGTGGAATGTCCAGCCTACTTTTGTATCGAAGCGTTTTGTGGGCGGTTTGGCAATATCGTGTAGAATTGCTGCCCAGCGAAGCCACAGATCGTCGGAATGTTCTGCAACATTGTCGAGAACTTCGAGTGTATGATAGAAATTGTCTTTGTGTGATTTCCCGTCTATCGTCTCAACGCCATGCAGGCTTACCATTTCCGGGAAGAAGTGGTGCAGCAGTTGTGTGTTGAAGAGCAATTCAAATCCGCGCGAAGGCTTTTCGCTCAGAATGATCTTGTTCAGTTCATCGGCGATACGCTCGGCAGAAACAATTGCCAAACGGTCGGCATTGCGGAGAATGGCTTTGAAACTTTCGGTTTCTATTGTAAATCCGAGCTGACTTGCAAAACGTATTGCATGCAGCAAGCGCAGCGGATCGTCGGAATACGTAGTATCCGGATCGAGTGGAGTACGCAGGATTCCTTTGTCGAGATCACCGGTTCCGTTGAACGGATCAACCAAATTCCCGAAATTCTCTTTTCGCAGGTCGATAGCCAGTGCGTTGATTGTAAAATCGCGGCGCAACTGATCGTCGTTCAAAGATCCGTCTTCTACAATCGGTTTGCGTGAATCGCGCTGATACGATTCTTTGCGCGCGCCCACAAATTCCACATCGATGTCTTTGTAGCGAAAATGCGCTGTCCCGAAGTTCTTGAATGTAGAAACTTTCTTCACGCGCAGTTTTGCTCCGGCGGCCTCAGCCAGCTCAATTCCGCTTCCAACTACCACAATATCGATGTCTTTTGACGGTCGCTGCAGGATAATATCGCGCACAAAACCACCCACGACGTATGCTTCGAGGTTGTTTTCCGTAATAATTTCAGAAATGACTTTAAAAACCGGGTGCTTGATATGGGAAGCGAAATTTTGCATGGGAGCAAAGGTAATTAGTATTTGGGAAATGACGTGTTACGTTTTTTTCTTCGTTTCGGATTCAAGGAATTGTCGTTTGGGAAATCAGATTGACGGTTCCTAACGTTTCTATAAATCTTTAATTCCATGAACCTTTCGCTAATACTTTACGAAGTTTTTTGTTGTATTTAACTAAAATTTGTTTGGTTAGAAACTTAAATGCGAAACTTCCCCAATTTGAAGTTGGTATATTTTGTCTTAACGAAACCTGCATTCTTTTTTGCTTATCTTGTCTTCTTTTGATTTGACGATTAATGTCTGCCACCCAATCTTTCTCTTTCTGTTTTAATTTAAAGGTTTTGGCTTTTGATGCTTTTCGGGATATTTTTGTTATTTCCCTCATTTCAGAGACTAGATTCTTGATATGATTGTACACAAGGTTATTGTACATCGAAAAATAGCGTATATATTCAAAGTACTTTTTAGATAGCAATGTCTTTTCAATTAAATTCTCAAAAATGTCGTAACAATCTTCTATAAATGAGTGGAATGTTAAAATGTAATTTGAATATGCTATACTAATTTGTTCATAATTAGGTTTTGGCAAATGTGTCAAAACAATGTTAGCATTTTGCGAGCTTCTATAAATCTGAAAATAATTTTCTTCTGCTTCATCGAAACTCTTATATGAAGTTATTCTTGGTATTTCATCTTTTTTTGTTTCGATCAAAAAATAATTATGGTTGTGCTTGCTTTCAATATTTATCCATTGCTTCCTAATATCAATATAGTTACGTGTAAAAACGTCGCTTAATCGTTCTAAATATTTATATCGGCGAATAATGGCAGCAATTTCTTTTTTTTCTTCAACAGACAGCTCGAACCTTTTTGAAAGCAAATAGTGAAAGCGTAACAGTTCTTTGTTTTTACCATACTCTTTTAGTTTCGCGTCGAATAATAAATCGGTAATTTCAACTAATGTGGCCCAATTATGATCTTCTTTGTTTCGAATCTGAAGTTCAATAACCGTAGAATCACCTTTCAACGCTAAAAATAAATGCAAAGATTGATAACCTTCAGGTTGTGGATTCTTTATATAATCTTTTTCTTTTCTAATTTC
>CBFGMW010000522.1:0-2532 GCA_965649925.1 uncultured Fluviicola sp. | reverse complement strand
TTTTCTCCGCTCTTAAAACGCTCAAACTCGGCCGGGTGTTGCTTGAACACATCGAGAATTATTGTTTTTAAGCTGTTTTCGTCCGATTCCTGGATGATATTCAGGTCAGTAGCCAATTGCAACAGATCAGCTTCAGGTTTCGATATCAATTCCGGGAACAATTTCTGAGAAACTGCAGAGTGTGAAACTTTTCCACTGTCTATTAATGCAATTAACGCAGCCATAGTTTTTCCGCTGACCGGAAATTGTTCTATTTCCAGGCCGTTCTGGTTTAGGTACGATTTAACATCACCCATCACCCAGTTTGCTGAACTTTTGTAGTTTGTTGAATGCGCAGTTACAGATTCAAAATAAAGTGCAATGGATTTTGTATCGGTCAATACGTTTGCATCGTATTCCGACAATCCGTATTCATTGATATACTTTTGCAGTAGTTTACGCGGAAGCGGCGGCATTTGCTCTCTTACCTGCTGAATTGCAAATTCATCAACCGTAATTGGCTGAAGATCGGGTTCAGGAAAATAACGGTAATCGTTTGCGGCTTCTTTGCTTCGCATGGAAATGGTAATTCCTTTCAACGCATCGAATGAACGCGTTTCCTGAGAAATTCGCTCACCTTTTTCTATAGCTTCAATCTGACGATCAACCTCAAACTCAATAGCACGCTGAACGTTTCGAATGGAATTCATATTCTTAACTTCCACTTTGGTTCCGAATTCAGAAACACCTTTGATACGAACAGAAACGTTTGCATCACAGCGCATAGAACCTTCTTCCATGTTTCCGTCACAAATATCGAGGTAGCGTACCAAACGACGCACTTCCGTCAAATAATTATAAGCTTCCTGGCTGCTTCTCAAATCAGGTTCGGAAACAATTTCCAAAAGGGGAGTCCCGGCACGATTTAAATCTATAAGCGTGTCATAAACATCAATATCGTGAATCGATTTTCCAGCATCTTCTTCCATGTGGATACGGGTAATACCAATTTCTTTTTCTTTACCGTTTTCATCGATAATATAAATCTTCCCGCCAACACAAATAGGAGTTGTATCCTGCGTAATTTGATATCCTTTCGGAAGATCGGGGTAGAAATAGTTTTTACGGGCGAAATGCTGATTCGGTGCAATATGCGATTCAACCGCCAATCCTAAACGAATAGCGAATTCAATTGTTTTCGCATTCATTACCGGCAATGTTCCCGGGTGGCCAAGCGTAATAACACTCACATTGGTATTCGGCGCAGCGCCATATTCGTTGATGTCCGAAGAATAAGCTTTGGTTTTGGTAAGCATTTGTGCGTGAACCTCTAAACCAATAACAACTTCGTATTTATCTTTTATAGACATGTTTTATTTTAACTGAGTCACAAATTTCGAGTTTTTTCGCCGAATAACGGCCTGGGAAAGACTCTTTTTTAATATTTCACGTAAATAGACAACGGTTAAACGAAAAACCGCTGTAAATCACAATTCCTTTCTGCAGAGTGAATACTGGTCAATGCATTGATTTCACAGGCTTCCCGGTGACAAGCGAAACACCGTTCGAACTAATGTCCGTTAATACAAAATCACCATTCAGAATTCGTGCATGCACAAAACATGGACCTGTAGAGGTGTTTGCTAAACGATTTTCAATGGTCTGCGCTTTATATTCCTCCAAAAAGAATTTTTTGAACGGAAGCGGAATGCGCATTTTGCTTTGAGGTTCACGATACAATTTCAATTTGAGAGAATATTTCGTTTTCTCATGTGACAGTTTTTTGATCCTTGCTCCGATGCTGTCTTGTTCAAACTCGACGTAGACAATGTCAAATCGCTTGAAATCCTTGTAATTCTTGTCGGAATATTCCAAGGGCTCCATGTTCAGTGACACATAGCGTCCCTGAAAAAAATTATACGGGTCAATAGGCCGAATATTAAACACATATTCTTTCCCCGATTTAAGAACCTGTTCTTTCTGAGAGATGAACATCAGCGGAAGGGCCAATTGAATGATGGAAACAACAATTACACCGATCAGTGCCTTATTGGACGTTTTCATGCTTTCTGTTTTTCAGGATTAAGTAATTGGCGAAAAAGAAACTCACACCTATCAGGATAAATAAAATTCCTTTGACCGTTAACGACATCTTCAGATCGAAGAAGCGGCAAATCATCACTACTCCGATCATGCCAAGAGCAAGGTTCGCTACTGTTAAATTGGATTTTTTTGCACTGAAAATGAGAACTATAATTCCAATCAGAAGAAGCACAATAGAATACATGTGCTGCATTCCTACAGGTGAAACGCATCCCACCCAAACAAGTATTGGAACCAACAAACTGATTGCTGCGAACAAACCGCTTGTATGCATTATTAGTTTTTTTCGCTGAATGACACACAGTAGAATTATTCCCAGGATAATAGTAATGGTCATTCCTAATTCAAAAGCAGTCATCGGATGTACATTTGACCCGAAATTCGTCCAGAAACTAGCAAAACTTGATAAAAGGAGTAGCAAAAACTGTAAACAAAGAATGACTACCTGAT
>CBFGMW010000521.1:0-2539 GCA_965649925.1 uncultured Fluviicola sp. | reverse complement strand
TTCGATATCACTGAAAAGCACTTCACGCGCCTTGGACCCCTGGAACGGCCCGATTATTCCGTAACCTTCCAACTGATCCACAATACGTCCGGCACGATTATATCCCAATTTCAATTTACGCTGCAGCAAAGAAGCCGAGCCTTGATTATGAATCACAACCATTCGCGCAGCTTCGCCGAACAACTGATCAATATCGTCTATATCGATATCCGAATCATTTCCGCCGTCAGCACCCACATACTCCGGTAAAATCATTGCTTCCGGATAAGCTCGTTGTTCACCAATGAATTTACAAATGTTTTCGACCTCAGGAGTATCTGCAAAGCCACACTGAACACGAATTAACTCCGAACCAAGTGAAATAAGCATATCTCCGCGACCAATCAGCTGATCTGCTCCGGATGAGTCAAGAATTGTTCTGGAATCGATTTTTGACAACACACGGAACGCAATACGCGCCGGGAAATTGGCTTTGATCATACCGGTAATAACATTCACCGAAGGACGTTGAGTAGCAACTATCAAATGGATTCCGATAGCCCGGGCAAGCTGAGCCAACCTTGCAATAGGATGTTCCACTTCTTTTCCTGCAGTCATAATCAAATCAGCAAACTCATCAATCAACACTACAATATACGGCAAGTAATGATGTCCTTTTTCCGGATTCAGCTTTCGTGCAATGAATTTCGCGTTGTACTCTTTGATTGTACGGACTTCAGCAACTTTCAATAACTCGTAACGATTATCCATTTCGATACAAAGCGAATTCAGCGTATTAACAACCTTGCTTGTATCTGTAATAATTGCATCTTCTTCTCCCGGAAGTTTAGCCAGGAAATGTCGTTCTATTCTGTTGTAAAGTGTTAGTTCAACCTTTTTCGGATCGACCAGTACAAATTTCACTTGTGCCGGATGTTTCTTGTAAAGAATAGAAACAAGAATAGCATTCAATCCTACCGATTTACCTTGTCCTGTTGCCCCGGCAACCAATAAGTGAGGCGCTTTTGTTAAATCGAAAGTATAAGTTTCGTTCGTAATGGTTTTTCCCATTACAACAGGAAGTTCCATGTCGGAATTCTGGAATTTCTCCGAAGCAATCAGCGAACGCATGGAAACCATATCCGGTTTACTGTTCGGAACTTCAATACCGATGGTTCCTTTCCCGGGAATTGGTGCAATAATACGAATTCCCAGAGCTGATAAACTTAGGGCAATATCATCTTCCAGGTTCTTGATCTTGGAAATCCGGACTCCCGGCGCAGGAACAATTTCGTAAAGCGTAACCGTCGGACCAACTGTTGCTTTAATCTTGGCAATATCAATCTTGTAATGAGAAAGTGTTTCAACAATCTTATTCTTGTTATCTTCTAATTCCTGTTTATCAATAGAAACCTGTCCTTTTCCGTATTCCTTCAACAAATCAATAGGAGGCAGTACGTAGGACGACAAATCAAGTGTCGGATCATAATCTCCGTATTCTGCCTGACGGTTATTTAGTTCTTCCTCACTTAACGATGCTTCTGCATGTGCTATAGAAACTGCAAATCCGTCTTCCTCAAAATCCTCCAATTCCAGATCAGTTGATACAGGAACACTTGTAACCGGTGGAACGGAAATCTCTAATTCTTGTTCCGGTTTCTCAACATCATTATGAATTACGATGAAACTATCTTCTTCGTCGTCCTGATATGGTTCTTCATCATCTTCATCAAAATGAATGGCCTCAGAAGCAGCATCGGGTTGGATCTGGTCATCCTTGATTGTATTTACTACATGAATATCTCCGACAAATTCCGTTGCAGGCTCGGCTTCCTCTTCATCGGCAAAGGCGTTTTTAGAGTTTTTGAACCAGGACATAATATCGGCATCAAAAAGAATGATAATTACAACCCATAAAATGGCTACAATTCCAATGAATGCGCCAAAACTGCCGACGGTGAGTTTCATCCAGTTTACAACTGTGAATCCGAAAGTTCCACCGAGATAATCTATTTTTTCCACGAAATAAGCCAGGAATAAACTGGTCCAAACCATGAAAAGCGAAGAAACGGCTAGTGATCGTTTAATTGGCAGCAAACGAATGTTGAGCATCCAGCGGAAACCGATCAGAAATACGCAAAACGCAATTCCGAGCGAAGAAACTCCGAACCAACGGAACATGAGTAAATGAGAAGTCCATGCACCAAATTTCCCCAGCCAGTTAGCTACAGGCTTAGGATCAGCTTCAAACAGGAAGGTGAATAATGATTTATCCAATACACGATCCTGATCTGCAGTCCAGGTAAAGAAATAAGAGACACATGAAAAGAATGCGAAAAACGACAGCAAAACCAAGAGGATTCCGACGATAGTTTTCGTTCGTTTCTTGTCAAAGCGCGATGCCAGACCTTTAATAGGAACAGCAACTTTTACTCTTGCCCTTTCCTTTTTTGGCGGATCGTTTTCTTCAACATCACCGGTAGTATAGCGCGTTCGTTTAGCAGTTGTTTTTTCTTCAACTGGTTCTTGTTTCGGACGAAATTCGTTTTCTAATGCCATA